>JANXVH010000019.1 GCA_025351765.1 Pedobacter sp. | reverse complement strand
GGCATCTATTTCCCGGCATTAAAAAGAATTGGTCATTGTGGTTTGATAGCGGGTGTTCAAGGCGACTGGATCCAAACTATTGAAGGCAATACGGATGGTTCTGGTGGTAGAGAGGGTGATGGGGTGTATCGCAGATTAAGGCATAAAAGAGCCGTTAAGGCTTATGCCGATTGGAAAGGGATTAGCAATTTATGAAATTATCATTCGCAGGGTTCTGCTGCTTCCTGATCTGGTATTTATTGTTGATTAACGGATGTAACCTAATGAAGAAGACCACTAAAGTGCAGAAAACTGATATTCAAACCACTTCATCCAATGCCCAGCTTACTCAGCTTGATTTAACGAAAGCTACCAAAGAAACTAATGAATACGTATACAGAACGGATGGCACTTTATATGGCCACAAAAATATTAAAGAGCAGCTTGATCAGGCTGGATTTGGTACTGCAAAGTTAGAAACCGCAGCTACCGCTAAAAAAGAGGTTATCATCAAAGAAAGCGCCCCCAGTAAAACATGGATTTGGGTTGGTGCAGGTTTGGTTTGTATTATTATCCTTTTGGCGTATGTGAAGTTCTTGAAGTGAAGATTGTCTTTTTGTTTTTTATTACACCGCTGCTTTTGGATGAAAGCCGCGGTTTCCTTGGATAAAAGAAAGGTTATTAATTACGTGTTTTCTTTATTATTATATTGATTTTTTCAGTTTATTTAATAAATTGTGTTGACCAAATATAGAATTACCTCTGATGAAAAAAAATACCTGCAAAGTCTATGTCTGGATAATATCCGCATTCATGCTGGCCTTTGTAATGGCTGTAAAAGGGCAAACCAGAGAAATTCATTTCAATCACCTGGATAGCAGGAATGGCCTTTCAGAGAACAATGTCAATTGTATACTTCAGGATTCCAGGGGTTTCATATGGATAGGAACCCGAGATGGATTAAATAGATTTGACGGCACAAATTTTAAAATTTTTAGACATAAAGATAAGGACAACAGCAAATTAAGTAATGACTTTATCACAGATCTGGCAGAAGATCGTCTAGGCAATATCTGGATAGGAACAAACGAGGGGGGGCTTAATAAATACGACCGAAGGCGAAATTGTTTTTATAGTTACGTGCATGAGGACAGGAATAAAAATAGTATTGCGGCAACACGAATTAACGCGATTGTAGTGGCTGCCGATCAGACCCTTTGGCTGGGCACAACCAACGGCCTTGATCATTTTGACCCAAAAAAAGGTGTTGCAGTTCACTACCAAACTTCGGCCGCAAACCCAAAAAGCATTAACAGCAATGCAGTAACTGCTCTGCTTATGGACAGCCAACATCGCCTTTGGGCCGGCACCCAATACGGACTTGGCTTATTTGATGCAAAAACAGGATCCTTTCATCGATTTGTAGCAGATAATTCTAAGGGGGCGATAACCGGAAATGGGATAACCTCAATTTTTGAGGATAGTAAAAAAAGAATTTGGGTAGGCACCTATGATTTTGGTTTAAACCTGTTCGAAGAGTCAACAAATACATTTAAGCCATTTCGACATCAGGCCGGACAACCGGGCTCACTAGCCCATGACGATGTAAAGACCATAGCAGAGGACAGCAGTGGTAACCTATGGATAGGAACGGAAAATGGCGGCCTCAGCATCCTTCATCCAAATACCTTTCAGTTCGTTACCCATGTGCACGATGACGTTAACCAAAACAGTTTGACCAATAATTCCATTAACGTAATCAAAAGGGACCGTGCGGGCAATATGTGGATTGGGGTGTATAGCGGTGGGTTGAACCTCTATAAAATTCAAAGCAGTAGTTTTTTGCATTATAAACACACTTCATCTAATAGCATATCTAATAATTTTGTACTTAGTTTTCACGAGGATAGTCAGGAAAATCTTTGGATTGGTACTGATGGGGGCGGTCTAAATTTCTTAGACAAAAACACCGGTAAATTTAGTGCCTTCATGAAAAATACAGCATCAGGGAGCATTAATGGCAACTACGTTCTGGCGATAGAAAGTGATAAAGATGAAAACTTATGGATTGGTACCTGGGGAGATGGTCTTAGTATTTACAACCCAAAGATTAAAAAATTCAGGACGTTAAGAAACGACCCCAAAGATCCGGGAAGTTTGGGCAACGACAATGTGTATGCCATTGCTCGTGGCAAGGGGGATCAAATGTGGATAGGTACATTCGGGAGCGGCTTAAACAAGTACAGCTCCGCAAATGGGAAATTTACCCACTGGGAACATCATCCTGCAGATGCACACTCTATAAGCAGCAATCTTATTACCGCTATTGAACCTGATAGAATTGGGAACGTATGGGTAGGTACCAATGACGGAGGGTTAAACTATTACGACCAAAAAAGAAACAGTTTTACACGTTACGAAAGTGGGAAAAGCAGTGGGCTGAGTGACAATACCGTAACAGATATACTGGAAGATCACTTGGGCAATATCTGGGTCACTACATTTGCCGGTCTTCACAAATTTGATCCGCGCAGTTCTAAATTCGAAGTCTTTTCTGACAAGAATGGTCTAAGTAACCATTATACCCAGGCTGTGGTAGAGGACAAGCAGGGAATGTTGTGGGTTAGTTCTAATGGAGGTTTGTCTAAATTTAATCCGAAGACTCGGCAATTTGTCAATTTTACAGTAGAAGATGGCCTTCAGGGAAGCGAATTTAAACAGAAATCAGCTCTGGTAACCCGATCCGGACAGCTTTATTTTGGCGGCAACAATGGCTTTAATTCTTTTAACCCTGTGGGTATTGGCGCATCTGAATATCGAACTCCTGTGGTAATTACAAAATTTCAATTGTTCAATAAAACCGTTGAAGTGGCTAAAAACTCTAAGGCCAGTTCTCCTTTAAAACTGGACATTTCTGAAACAAAGTCCATCAGGCTAAACCATAATCAATCATTTATTTCCTTTGAATTTGCAGCTCTGGATGTAGTATCTCCAGAAAAAAAGCGTTATGCGTATATGTTGGAGGGCATTGATTCCACCTGGAATGATGTAGGAAACAATAATAATGCGGTATACACCAATTTACCACCTGGAGACTATGTATTTAAGGCTAAAAGTCAAAGTAGCAATGGGGTCTGGTCACCAAGGATAGCAAGTATTGAAATCATTATAATCCCGCCTTACTGGGAAACCTGGTGGTTTAGGATTATAGTAGCCCTGGTTATTTCAGGAATCATTTATGCGGTATACCGGTACCGGATTAATGCTATATTAAAACAAAATGACCTCTTGGAGATCCTGGTTACGGAAAGAACGGTTGTAATTCAGAAACAAGCAGACGAAATGCAGACATTGAATGAGGAGCTGCAAGCACAATCTGAAGAGCTGACTGTACAATCTGAAGAACTTTATGCGCAAAAGGAATATGAGCATGCCTTAAGGGCTGATGCAGAAAAAGCCAACCGTGCAAAAAGTATTTTCTTAGCCACTATGAGCCATGAGATCAGAACGCCAATGAATGGGGTAATTGGGATGGCTTCCCTACTTGGCGAGACGGAATTAAACACCGAACAAAGAGAGTTTACGGAAACTATTATTTCCTGCGGCGACAGTCTATTGAGCGTAATTAATGATATCCTTGATTTTTCTAAAATTGAATCGGGAAAGCTGGATATTGAAGAGGAAGACTTTGAACTGCGCCAGGTGATTGAGGAAGTGATGGATTTGTTTGCACAGCAGGCTGCCAAGAAAAACATAGACCTAATTTACCAGATTGATTCCAACATTCCAGATTACATTGTAGGCGATAGTTTAAGGTTAAAACAAGTGCTGATTAACCTGACGAGTAATGCATTGAAATTTACTTCAAAAGGTGAGGTATTTATTCATGTTTATAACGCTGATTCTGAATCACCCGATGTGTTAATCCTAGGCTTTAACATTCACGATACTGGGATCGGTATTCCACAGGAAAAAATGGACAATCTTTTTAAGGCGTTTAGTCAAGTCGATTCATCAACTACGCGAAAATATGGTGGCACAGGACTGGGCTTAGTTATTTGTGAGCGTTTGGTCAATTTGATGGGCGGCAAAATACGTGTTAAAAGTGAAGCAGGAAAGGGATCAACATTCCAATTTACCATTCGGGCAGGCATTAGCGAAAAAATGCTCGCGGAAACAGCAATAGATGAAAACCTGGATAGGCTTAAAGGTAGCAAGGTGCTCATCGTGGACGACAATACGACCAATCTGCTTATCCTTAAAACCCAGCTACTGAACTGGAATCTTATCCCTATTGCCAGCAATTCTGTAGGCCAGGCACTCGATTATTTGGAGAAAGAACCAGATATCCGGCTAATCATTACGGATATGGAAATGCCCGAAAATGATGGCGTTGACCTAGCAAAGGCAAACATGAGCAAAAAAAATCCCTTACCTGTAGTGATGCTCAGTTCTATAGGTGATGAAAGTAAGCAAAAATATCCAGGCCTTTTTTCTACCATACTGACCAAGCCTGTAAAAAAAAGGCAATTGTTACGAAGCATCCAAGAAGCCCTTAAAACCCAATCCTTTACATTCTTCAATCCTGTGCACACGAAGATTCTCGAAGAAAACTTTGCACTGGAAATCCCTTTAAGTATCCTGGTAGCGGAAGACAATGAGGTTAACCAGCGCCTCATCCTCTTGGTGTTAAAAAAGCTTGGTTATGAAGCAACATTAGCGGAGAATGGTCTTGTAGCACTGGAAGCGGTGAAAACAGGTGTTTACGATGTAGTATTGATGGATGTTCAGATGCCTTTAATGGACGGGCTGGAAGCCACCCGACTTATAAGGATGCTTTCCGTTAAACAGCCTTATATTATAGCAATGACCGGGAATGCCATGCCTGAAGACAAAGCAATTTGCATGAAGGCCGGAATGAACGATTATCTTGCCAAACCGGTAAAACTAGAAAGCATTAAAAACTCGATTAAAGCGGCCGTTAAATAATTCATGTTAGCCGCGGGAGCAATGCAAGGAATTTATTAACGTAATAACTTGTTAAATATTGTTAAAAGAATAAATTAGGAACAAAAACCCTGATTTTTTTGTTTTATATTTATATTTTTGGCTTCCTATATGAGTATAAAACCAATTGTAACGCTTGTACATAATATCTTTTGCCTGATTGGCATCTGCATATTAGGCAGTACAGTTGTTTTTGCTCAGAAACCTGATAGCGCTATCAATAGTATTCGCTCTAAAAAGATGGTAAATACCCCGCTTATCAAAGGTACCGTGCCCACTTACAAACCAAAATACCTTTTTGGCTTTGTTCCTTATACAGAAGTTATAGCTGCCACCAAAACGACTATTACTGGCATTTCCGCTAAAAGCGATAAATTACTTGTCGTATTAAAAGTTTATCCCAATCCTGTAGATGATGAGGTAAATATGATCGTTCGTATAGATCGCGAAGCTAGTTTTTCTGTTAAGATTATGGATCTTCTTGGCAATGAAGTAGTAACACTGGCCAATGAACGAATAGGTCCGGGCGAACAGACAAAGACTTATAACATCCCAAACCGCTTAAACACGGGCATCTATTTTCTTAAGGTTGTTGCCGGATCTGAGACTGTTGTTAAACGCATTTCAGTACTATAAAGCTATTATCTTTCCTCTTTTTGTATCATAATTCCTATTTTCGTAAAAACACTATCGAATGAAAATTATTGCCATTGGGCGCAACTATGCGGCACATGCGAAAGAACTAAATAATCCTATTCCGGGCAACCCTGTTATTTTCCTTAAACCAGATACTGCAGCACTGAAAGACAACAAACCTTTTTATTTACCGGAATTTTCTAACGATATCCATTATGAAGTGGAGGTTGTACTGAAAATTTGTAAAGAAGGAAAACACATTGCCGAGAAGTTTGCATCGAAGTATTTTGATGAGATTGGCCTAGGCATCGATTTCACCGCCAGGGATATACAAGCAGATCATAAAAGCAAAGGATTGCCCTGGGAACTTGCCAAGGCATTCGATAATTCTGCAGCAATTAGCAATTTTTTACCAAAAGAGCAGCTCGGAGATTTAACTCAACTGGATTTTAAGCTTGAAATAAATGGTAACTTAAGACAAAAAGGAAATACCAGCAACATGCTTTTTTCTTATGAGCAAATCATTGCTTTTGTTTCGCAATACATCACCCTCAAAAAAGGAGATCTCTTATTTACGGGAACTCCTGAAGGAGTTGGGCAAGTGCAGCAGAACGATAAGCTGATTGGGACTCTTGCCGGTAATGAATTGCTAAATTTTGAGATCAAATAGACAATGACAAAATCATCCATCTTATTTTTATTACTTGTTCTGGCAACAGTTCACATTAAAGCGCAGCAAATATTTAGTGGCAACCACTACCCACTTAATGATTTCAGACCACCCTTAGACATCGTACCTCCAGCTCTTGCAGGGTCTTTTGGGGAGCTCCGACCGAACCATTTTCACTCGGGCATGGATTACCGCACCAACCAACGCCAAGGCTACCCGGTATATGCTATTGCAGACGGTTACATTTCTAGATTAAGGGTGCAAAATAGTGGTTTTGGATTGGCGTTATACATTAACCATCCTAATGGATTTACGTCTGTATATGGTCACCTTTCCAGGTATAGTCCAAAGATTGCCAGGCAGGTTAAATCTCTGCAATATCAAAAGAAAAGCTACGAGATAGATGAGGTGCCGAACCAATTGTTGATACCTGTGCATAAAGGTGATGTAATTGCCTACAGCGGTAATACTGGAAGCTCTGGCGGCCCGCATTTACACTTTGAAATTAGGAATACCAATACGGAGGCCACCATAAATCCCTTGTTATTCGGCCTGGAAATTCCAGATAATATTCCGCCGGTTATCTATTCAATTTATGTCTATCAACTAAATAAAAAGCCGTTCAATGAATTTACTCCTAAGCAATTTTTACAGGCAACAGGTAGTTTAGGGAGTTATCGCTTAGCGGGATCAGCTACGCTCAATTTGAGTGGGGAAATTGGATTTGGATTGGTAACAACAGACCGCCATAACGGCGCATCGGGCTTAAATGGGGTTTATTCGATCGAGTTATTGTTGGATGAGAAACCTGTCTTCACATCTGCAATGGAGACATTTGAGTTTGAAGACAGTAAGGCAATCAATTCACATATTGATTATCCGCTATACCTTAGCAGCAAAAGAAGCGTTCAAAAGAGCTTTGTAGATCCTGGTAATCCACTTTCTATTTACAGCAATCTGGTTAATCGCGGGCGCATTGATTTTAACGATGGGGCAATACATCAGCTAAAATACATTGTAACAGATGGAAAGGGAAATAAAAGTACGCTTGCATTTCAGGTAAAGGCCCAAATGGCTACGATACAGTTTGCCCCAGTATTGGGTACAACATTCTCTTATGCAACAGGTAATGAATTTAACAACGACCAGATTAAAGTTATTTTACCGAAAGGAACACTTTACAACGATCTTAATTTTATTTACAAAACACAACCAAGACCAACAACTAATGCTTATTCTTCAATTCATCAGATCCATAACAACATTACTCCACTCCATATCGGATTTGAATTATGGATAAAAGCAGATAGTAGTCTTTCTAAATATAAAGACAAGGCCTTGATAGTTAGCACTAAATTATCCTCGCAAGGAGGTTATTATGAAAATGGTTATGTAAAAGCTAAACCACGTACTTTCGGTAGTTTTTACATAGCGATTGATACTGTAGCGCCTGTAATTTTGCCGCAAAACATTACGAACGGTAAAAATATGGCGGGCATTAGCAAGATGATATTCACTATTCGCGACAACCTCTCGGGCGTTAAAAGCTTCAATGGGTATATAGACGGAAAATGGGTGTTGATTGAGTTTGATGCTAAAACAGCATCATTATGGCATACCTTCGACGAGAGGGCCGGCCCGGGTAAGCATACCTTTGAATTGGTTCTAGCGGACATGAAAGACAACATTAAAAATTATTCAATTACATTTTATAAATAAATATTATGACCGAATTAAAGGAGGGCCAAAAGGCACCAGAGTTTAGTGTACAAGATCAGGATGGAAATCAAATCTCTCTGGCACAATTTACCGGAAAAATGGTGGTGCTGTATTTTTATCCAAAAGATGACACCCCTGGTTGTACAGCAGAGGCCTGCGATTTCAGGGATAATTACCAAACACTTGCAGCTAAAGGAATTGTGGTACTTGGTGTGAGTACTGACGATGAGAAATCACACAAAAAATTTATAAGCAAACATGAGCTCCCTTTTCCGCTCCTTGCAGATATAGATAAAAAGATTGTCGAGGCCTATGGAGTTTGGGGAGAAAAAAGCATGTATGGCAAAACTTATATGGGCACCAATCGTAAAACATTTATCATTGATGAAGAAGGAACCATTATCCACATCATTAGCAAAGTAGATACTAAGAATGCCAGCGCGCAGGTGTTCGACCTCATAAGTGTATAAAAAAGAAATGGAATAAAGAACATACACTCTACTAGAGAATTATAAATATCAAAACAATTTTATCTAAGTTTGTTTTATTAATCAATAACCAAGTTAATGAAACATACAATTAAAGAATTAGAAGATATTGCATCCCAGGTAAGACGGGATATTGTTAGAATGGTTCATGGATGCCAGTCAGGCCATCCGGGTGGGTCGTTAGGTTGTGCCGATTTCATGACCGCACTTTATTTTGAAGTGATGAATCACTCCTCAGATTTTACGATGCTGGGCAAGGATGAAGATCTTTTCTTCCTATCTAACGGGCATATCTCTCCTGTATTTTATAGTGTTTTAGCTAGATCTGGTTATTTTGAAACTAGTGAATTAGCTACATTCAGAAAACTGAATTCGAGGCTTCAGGGGCACCCTACCACACATGAAGGACTCCCTGGCATCAGGGTAGCCTCAGGATCATTAGGGCAGGGAATGTCTGTAGCCATCGGCGCAGCACTTGCAAAAAAACTGAATAAAGATAAGGCCACCATTTTCTCTTTACATGGAGATGGAGAATTACAAGAAGGCCAGAATTGGGAAGCAATCATGTACGCTCCATTTAATAAAGTGGACAATTTAATTGCAAGTATAGATTACAACGGACAGCAGATTGACGGTCCAACAGAGAAAGTATTGTCCCTAGAAAATCTTCAGAACAAGTTTGAGGCTTTTGGGTGGCATGTGATCAACTCTGATGGTAATGATATGGAAGCTATTGTTAAAGCGCTTCATTATGCAAAGTCATTAACCGGCAAAGGCAAACCAATTTTAAACTTAATGAGTACCCAAATGGGATATGGTGTAGACTTCATGGTAGGATCGCACAAGTGGCACGGTGTTGCGCCTAATGATGAGCAATTGGCATCATCATTAAAACAGTTAACAAGTTCCCTAAAAGATTACTAAGCGGCCTAAATAATAATGAAAAAGTACACATATACTGAAAAAAAAGATACACGTTCTGGCTTTGGTGCCGGATTACTTGAAGCCGGTCAGAAAAATCCGGAAGTTGTAGCGCTTTGTGCTGATCTTGTTGGTTCCTTAAAAATGGAAGCATTTATTAAGGAGTTTCCTGAACGATTTTTCCAGATTGGGATAGCGGAAGCTAACATGATTGGGATAGCTTCAGGACTAACAATTGGCGGTAAAATACCTTTTACGGGTACATTTGCCAACTTCTCTACAGGAAGGGTTTATGATCAAATCCGCCAGTCGGTAGCCTACTCAGATAAAAATGTAAAGATCTGTGCATCTCATGCCGGTTTAACATTAGGTGAAGATGGTGCAACGCACCAAATTCTAGAAGATATAGGTTTAATGAAGATGTTACCTGGTATGACGGTGATTAACCCATGCGATTACAACCAGACCAAAGCAGCAACTATTGCCATTGCAGACCATCAAGGCCCTGTCTACTTACGTTTTGGAAGACCGGTTATTCCTGTTTTTACAGATCCTGATCAAAAATTTGAGATAGGTAAAGCATGGATGGTAAATGAAGGAACTGACGTAACGATCATTGCAACCGGACATATGGTTTGGAAAGCGATTGAAGCCGGAGAGAAGTTGGCTGAACTTGGCATTGATGCAGAAATTATAAACATTCATACCATTAAACCACTTGACGAGGAAGCTGTGCTAAAATCTGTTAAGAAAACGGGCTGTGTGGTTACGTGTGAAGAACACAACAAATTTGGCGGATTGGGTGAAAGCATTGCAAGACTCCTATCTACTGAACTACCTTCTCCACAGGAATTCGTAGCGGTAAATGATAGCTTTGGAGAAAGTGGCACACCTGATCAGTTGATGACAAAATACGGCCTCGATAGTATAAATATCGTTGAAGCAGTACAAAAAGTGATCAAAAGAGTTAAGAAATAAGCGTTAAACCGGAACATGAAGCAAGTTGAAGACTCAGAGATTCTAGAGAAATTTTCAATTGAAAAAACTCGTAACGAAGCCTTCAACTTGCTTTTAAATAAATACCAACAAAAGATTTACTGGCACATTCGTCGCTTGGTAATTGACCATGATGATGCTGATGATTTAGTTCAGGATGTATTTATAAAGGTTTGGAAGAACCTGGAGAAATTCCGTAGCGATTCGCAGCTTTATACTTGGATATATAGAATAGCTTCAAACGAGTCTATCACCTTTCTGAACAAGAAGAAACAAAAAAACAATATACCAATAGATGAAGTTTCGTCAGAGCTGAGTGAAACTCTTGTTGCTTCGTCTTATTTTAACGGAGATAAGATTCAGATGAAACTGCAGCAGGCAATACTAACCTTACCGGATAAACAACGCCTGATTTTTAACATGAAATATTACGACGACCTTAAATATGAGGAAATCTCTGAAATTACAGGAACAAGCGTAGGAGCATTGAAAGCTTCATTTCATATCGCAACAAAAAAAATTGAAGCTTTTTTGCGAAATGAGGATATTACCTTTTAAACCTTTTGCCATTTAAAACATCCATATATCTATAATGGGAGAGAATTTAGAAAATAAGAATTGGAAAGAGGAAGCACCCACATTAGCTGAGATTTCTGTGAGGGAGGTTTTTTCTGTTCCAAATGGTTATTTTAATGATTTAAATAGCCAGATATCATCCAGAATTTATTTGGAGAAGTTAAAGGCGGAAGCCGCTAATTATGGTTTTGAGGTACCGCATCTTTATTTCGAAGGTCTGGTCGAAAGTATAGAAACCAAAACATTGCTAGAGACCTTAAAAACAACGGGTCAAGAATATAATGTTCCCGTAAATTACTTTAAACAATCAAAAGCTGCAATTGTAGCTAAAACTACGGGTGTTGGTCAAAAATCTAAAATTGTTCGTCTTTGGCACTCTAAATTATTAAAATATGCTTCTGCTGCCTGTTTTGTAATTGTTGCAGGATTGGGAGTTTATTTTAACCAGGCTCCTACTGTTCAGCATGTTAATAATGCTGACATGGCCACGGAGCAAATCCTTTTTGACATTGATGAAGATGTAATTATTGAGCATATATCTGCACCGGAAATAAACAAAGTATCTAACGACCAGACAGCATTGGAAAACTATATCCTTACTAACTTTTCTTCTGCTGATTTAACTACCAACTATTAATAAATACTATCTAAATGAAATATCTAATCGTTATAGCGCTTCTTTTTACATTTCCTTTCATATCCTCTGCGCAACATGGAGGTGATAGGTTTAAGGAAATAGAAGCTTATAAAATAGACTATTTGACCGAGAAACTAGAACTATCGTCTGATGACGCTAAAATCTTTTGGCCCATTTATAATTCATGGCAAAAAGAACAGTCTGACCTGCGTAAAGAACGTATGCAAAAGATGATCAGTTTCCGTAAGATTAATGAGATCGAACAGCTTTCTGATAGTGAAGTTCAAGCACTGATTGTTAATGATTTCAACATTAAACAAAGAGAACTCAACTTAGAAAAAAAATACTACAACAAACTAAAATCGAACTTACCCATTAAGATTGTGGGTAAATTTTATAGGGCAAAGGAAGCCTTTAAAAAGGAGATATTGTCTAAATACCGTTCTCAGGAACGCCCTTAGCCGAATATTTAGTAGTTTTGGCAAATGCTTACACAACGCCAGCTATTTCTTCAGTATAATGCCCAAACAACATTAGCACCACTTCTTTTAGAATTTTCAAGAGCCAAAGGCATATACCTCTATGACACAGCGGGAAGAGCCTATATGGATCTGATTGCAGGCATAGGAGTAAGTAACGTAGGGCATTGCCATCCCGAGGTTGTTAGAGCAGTAAAGGATCAGGCTGAAAGCTACATGCACATCATGGTGTATGGCGAGTTTGTACAAAGCCCTCAGGTTAATTTTGCTAAGGCATTAGCTGACTTGCTACCCGATCCTTTACACTGCACTTATTTTGTTAATTCTGGCACAGAGGCAGTTGAGGGTGCCATGAAACTTGCCAAAAGATTTACTGGGTGCACTGAATTTATTGCTTGTAATAACTCTTACCATGGAAGTACGCAAGGTGCGTTGAGCCTGATGGGAAATGAAGAGTTTAAGCAAGCTTATCGCCCATTACTCCCTGATGTAAAATTCATCGATTACAATAACGTTAAGGATCTGGAGCGCATCACCTCAAAAACAGCTGCAGTATTTATCGAAACGATACAGGGTGAAGCTGGAGTCAGGATAGCAGACAAAGCCTACTTCAAAGCGTTAAGGCAAAAGTGTACTGAAACAGGAACCTTACTTATTCTGGATGAGATTCAGTGTGGTTTTGGAAGAACTGGTAAAATGTTTGGATTTGAACATTTCGATGTTGTTCCAGACATCCTATTACTTGCCAAAGGGATTGGCGGCGGAATGCCAATAGGTGCTTTTATAAGTTCAAGAGAAATCATGCTTTCGCTTGCCACTAATCCAATCCTCGGACATATCACAACGTTTGGTGGGCATCCAGTAAGTTGCGCGGCAGGTTTGGCTACACTGAAGACTATTGTGCGTGAAAACATGGTTGCTGGCGTGCGCAGCAAAGGCGAATTGTTCAAAGAATTGCTAGTTCACCCTATGATTAAGTCGGTAAGGGGAATTGGATTAATGATCGCTATAGAATTTGAGAATTTTGATTTGAACAAAAAGGTTATTGATGCTTGTATTGAAGATGGCGTAATTAGTGACTGGTTTTTGCATTGCAGTAATGCGATGCGCATAGCTCCGCCTTTAATTATTACTAAAGAAGAGATCATTAAAGCTTGTTCAATTATCTTAAAAAACATCAGCTCATCTTCTGCCGCTTGATCAAATAACCCTGTAATATTGGATAGAACCCTCCCGAGATATCGGCATCAATCATATCTATTTTGTATTGTGTGCATTTCAACTGGATGTTTTGCCTGTAATTCTGCATCTTTGAAAGGTAGGCTTCTTTTACTTTAGACGCATGTGCTTTAACCACATTTCCGGTTTCCATATCAACAAATTCATAAGGCCTATTTTCAAAATCGAAGTCTATTTCTTTAGATTTGTCAGTTACGTTAAAAATCAATACTTCGTGTTTGTTGAACTTTAAATGCTGTAGGGCAGAAAATAGCGCTTCTGTACTTTTTTCATCTTGAATTGTGTTCAGCAGGTCACTGAAAACAACTACCATCGATCTTTTATGTATAAGCTCTGCGATTTGATGCAATGCCTGTTCTAAATTAGTTTTAACATTTAGTTGCTCTGTATTTAAAAGTGTCTCTAAATGGCTGAACAAATACTTTTGATGTGTAGTTGTAGATTTCGCGGGCGTGTTTAATAATAGATGGTCTGAAAATAGGCTCAGTCCAAATGCATCCCGCTGTCTACGTAGCAAAAAGATAAGCGCCGCTGTTGCCTCTATTGAAAATCTTAATTTATTGTATAACTTCTCCGGAAAATACATAGACGAAGAAACATCTATAATGAACTGGCAACGCAAATTGGTTTCTTCCTCATATCTCTTAATAAACATTTTATCTGTCCGCGCAAAAAGCTTCCAATCGATATTTTTAATATTATCGCCTCTGTTGTACAGCCGGTGTTCAGCAAATTCCACAGAGAAACCATGGAAAGGACTTTTATGAAGACCAGTAATGAAGCCTTCAACAACCTGCTTGGCTAGCAATTCCAGGTTAGCGCCAAAAGGAATGTATTGCTGATCGATGGTTGATTGCATAGGGTAAATATAAAAAAAGCGCTCATTATTCATGAACGCTTTTTAAAAAGTATATGTAGTTAGTTGTTACAACTGTTTGTCTAATTTACCAGCTAATACAGATTTTGGAACAGCTCCAACTTGCTTATCTACTACTTCTCCATTTTTGAAATATAATAAAGCAGGAATGTTTCGAATACCAAATTGAGTAGAGATCTGAGGATTATTGTCGACATTAACTTTACCTACAATTGCTTTTCCTTCATATTCTTTTGAGATCTCATCTACTACAGGTCCTACCATGCGACATGGTCCACACCATTCTGCCCAAAAATCAACCAAAACGGGTTTATCTGATTTTAATACAAGTTCCTCGAAATTTGCATCTGTTATTTCCAAAGCCATAATTCTTATTTTTATTTATACAAATATATAATCAATTGTAATGCCATTCAAATTAGCTCATGCCAAAATGACATTAGTTCAACGTAGGGTTAACATCCAGTGCATTCAATTGTTCCAGCAAATAGTTATTGGGGTTAATTTTAATAGTTTTTGAAGGCATTTTAATTCTAACATTCTGCTCCCTGTCTAGCACTTCAAACAACAACTGGCAACGCTGGTGTTCTGAATTTTCCTTATTGTGTGTCAATAAGGAATGAATTTGACCCATTAAATCATCTGTAACTTTCTCTAGAGGAATTTGTAAAGTAATGGACTTAGCCAGCTTATCCCTAACTTCCGACAATAAGTCTATGGAATTAATTTTAAACTCCCAGTCTCCTTCCTTCCTAAACCGTTCGGCAACTCTTCCGTTTATACGTAGAAAATAGCCATCTGTAAGAAACTGCTTAAATTTAATAAAATCATCCCCAAACAATGCCAGCTCGCAGGTATCTTCATAATCCTCAAAAACTATTGTACCAAATGGCTTCCCTGTTTTTGTTATGCGTTGGGATGCTAAAACCACCAAACCTCCAACAACGAGTTCGCGGTTCTTGATGCTCTCAAAATCTGCTAGGATATCCTCATTGGTATCACCTGTTCTAATCTTATTAACGAGAGAAAGGTGCTTTACCTTATGTATACAGAACCTTTCCAGCTCTAACTTATAGTTGTCAAGCGGGTGACCGCTTAGAAAGATACCGATAGCATCCTTTTCAAATTTAAGCCGATCCAACAGCGTCCACTCTGGTGCTACGGGTAAAGTTGGCTCTGAAATAAGATCCGCAACTGAACCACCAAACAAGGAGGATTGCGAGGAGGATTCATTATTTTGAAAATCATTGGCGTATTTAATCAGTTTCTCTATACCATTCATCTTATCGTTTTGCCCGATAAAGAAGAATTGTGCCCTATGATTACCAAATCCATCAAACGCTCCGCTATACACAAAACTCTCGTAAGCCTTTTTATTTACAGTGCGTGTATTTGATCTTTTAGCGAAATCATATACACTTTTATACAATCCATTCTCCAACCGATCCAGTATGATACTTTCTACAGCTTTATCGCCAACTCCTTTAATACCTGACAGCCCAAATCTAATCTGATTCTTAACATTGATGGAAAACTTAATGTCAGATTCATTAAGATCAGGACCCAAAACCTGAACACCCATTTGTTTACATTCTTCCATGAAGAAAGCTACCTGTTTAATGTCACTCATGTTGTTAGACAACACGGCAGCCATATATTCGGCAGGATAATGTGCCTTTAAATATGCCGTTTGATAGGCAATCCAGGCATAACAGGTAGAATGGGATTTGTTGAAGGCATAGGATGCAAAAGCTTCCCAATCTTTCCAGATCTTCTCTAAAATAACAGGATCATGACCTTTTTCTGCTGCTTTATCGATAAATTTTGATTTCATTTTATCCAGCACTTCCTTTTGTTTCTTACCCATTGCTTTACGAAGAACATCAGCCTCCCCTTTTGTAAAACCTGCCAATTTTTGCGATAAAAGCATTACCTGTTCCTGATAAACAGTAATTCCATAGGTTTCTTTCAGGTATTCTTCGCAAGCATCCAGATCGTACTTGATTTCCTCTTCCCCGTTCTTTCTTTTGACAAAGCTGGGGATATATTCCAAAGGACCCGGGCGGTAAAGCGCATTCATAGCAATCAAATCGCCAAAAACGGTGGGCTTAAGTTCCTTCATATACTTCTGCATTCCATTACTTTCATATTGGAAAATACCAATGGTTTCACCCCTTTGAAAAAGCTCGTAGGTCTTTACATCATCTATAGGAAAATTATCAGGATCAAGCTCCAAATTATGAACCTGCTTTACCAACTTAACAGTATCCTTTATGAGGGTTAAGGTTTTGAGCCCCAAAAAGTCCATTTTAAGCAAGCCTGCACTCTCTACAACAGAATTATCAAATTGAGTTACATACAAATCAGAATCTTTGGCTGTAGCAACGGGCACAAAATTGGTAATATCATCTGGTGTAATAATTACCCCACAAGCGTGGATACCTGTATTTCTTAAAGACCCTTCTAATATCTGAGCTTGTAATATTGTTTCTGAGCTGAGATTCTTGCTGGTGGCCATAGCTTTCAGTTCCAGTACCCGCTCATATTCGTCAGCTCTAAGGGCTCCCTTTAGTGCCTTTTCATCCAGGGTAAAAATCTTAGCAAGCTTCATATTGGGAATAAGCT
This sequence comes from Pedobacter sp., assembly GCA_025351765.1. Taxonomy (GTDB): domain Bacteria; phylum Bacteroidota; class Bacteroidia; order Sphingobacteriales; family Sphingobacteriaceae; genus Pedobacter. Next base: position 30,245 of record JANXVH010000019.1, on the reverse strand, counting down.
TCGCAATCTTGTCTGCCTCAAACAAAGGTAGATCCAACACTCTTGCCGTATCTCTTATGGAAGATTTGGCAGCCATGGTACCATAGGTGATGATCTGTGCAACCTGATTAGAGCCGTATTTTTTTATTACGTAATCCATAACACGACCTCTACCTTCATCGTCAAAATCGATATCAATATCCGGCATGGAAACCCGATCAGGATTAAGAAAACGCTCAAACAACAGGTCGTACTTTATGGGATCTATATTGGTAATCCATAGGCAGTAAGCTACTACTGAACCCGCAGCAGAACCCCGCCCAGGGCCTACAGAAACATCCAGCTGCCTTGCCATGGCTATGAAATCCTGCACGATAAGAAAATACCCGGGGTACCCAGTTTTCTCTATAGTCTGAAGTTCAAAATCCAGACGTTCATTAATTTCAAGTGTCAACTCGCCATAACGTTTGCGGGCGCCCACAAAAGTTAAGTGTCTTAGGTATTTATTTTCACCCCTCTTTCCGCCATCCAGCGCATCTTCCACCACAACAAATTCTTGTGGAATATCAAATTTAGGCAACAATACTTCTCTGGCCAGCTTGTATATCTCAATCTTGTCTACTATGGATTGGATATTGGTGATCGCCTCAGGCAGATCTGCAAAAAGTGCCTTCATCTCGTCGGCCGACTTAAAATAATATTCCTGATTCGGCAATCCGTAGCGGTATCCGCGCCCTCTACCTATTTGAGTAGCTTGCTTTTCTCCGTCTTTAACACATAATAGGATGTCGTGCGCATTTGCATCCTTTTTATTAATATAATAAGTATTATTTGTAGCCACGATCTTAACACTGTGTTTTCTCGCAAGAGAAATCAGGGTTACGTTCACTATGTTCTCATCATCTTGATTGTGGCGCATAACTTCAATATAGAAATCATCGCCAAATTGTTCCTTCCACCATAACAAAGCTTCTTCAGCCTGCCGTTCACCAATATTTAAAATCTTACTGGAAATTTCGCCGTATAAGTTTCCAGAGAGTACAATGATATCTTCTTTATATTTTTCTATTATCGCCCTGTCTATCCTGGGCACATAATAAAACCCTTTGGTATAAGCAATGGACGACATTTTTGCCAGGTTGTGGTAACCCTTTTTGCTTTTTGCAAGCAAAACTACCTGATATCCATCGTCTTTTCTTTTCTTATCCTCATGGTTATCGCATACAAAAAATTCGCATCCTACAATGGGCTTTATAATAACCTCTGTTGCCGGCGCTCCATTTTCAATTGCAGTGGCATTTATAGCTTCAACAGCTTTATTGTGATTGAGTACCTGAGTTACAAAGTGAAATGCACCCATCATATTGGCATGATCCGTCATAGCCACAGCAGGCATTTTCTGCGCAGCAGCATTTTTCACCAAATCGGTGATACTGATGGTTGACTGTAATACAGAGAACTGGGTATGGTTATGCAAATGCACAAAAGCTGCATCTTTTAAACTTTCAATGCTAATGGCCAGGTCTTGCTTACCAAAACCAGATCCATCCTTTCGCTGAAGCCTTTTTCGAATATCTTCTGAAGAAGACTTCAAGTTAACATGTTTAAGACCAATCTTGCCTATAACACCTGGGTTTCTTTGCTTATAAAGCGTTAAGTAATCTGGTGCGCATTGTAATTGATCTACTTTAAAAACATCTATTTTAAGCAGTTGCAAGAAACATCTTGTGGTTGCCTCAACATCCGCCGTGGCGTTGTGGGCTTCAGAGAAAGGTTCTCCAAAAAGATACTGATGAAGCTCCGTTAAAGTAGGTAGCTTATACCGTCCGTTTCGCCCCCCGGGCAAGCGAAGTAATTCTGCAGTAACCTCAGTACAAGTATCCAAAACTGGTATTTGTGAAAGCATATTGTCCATACCAAGGCGATGGAACTCACAGCCCATAATGTTAACATCAAACCCAACATTTTGACCTACTACAAATTTTGATTTAGATAAGGCAACAACAAATTTCTTTAGCACCTCTAAGAGCAGCATACCTTGCTCAATAGCTAGTTCAGTAGATATGCCATGAATTCGCTCTGCATCGTAAGGTATATTGAATCCATCAGGTTTTACCAGATAATCTTGATTTTCAATTAGATTACCGAAATCGTCATGGAGCTGCCAGGCTATCTGAACACAACGTGGCCAGTTTTCTGTATCGGTAATCGGTGCATTCCAATTACGCGGCAAACCAGTAGTTTCGGTATCAAAAATCAGGTACATAGGAATTTATTAAATTGACCGCTTCGGTAATCAAATGATTCATCAAAAATACGGAATTTTAATAAGTGGTTTGAGGAATGATTTTGATTTTTACTTAAATATCAGGAGATCACCATAGTTTTTGTTGTAATTGACTTATGGTCTTGGGCAACCAATTTAGAAGTATTATAACCTTTTTTATTGCACCTGTTAATGATCTGAGAAAGCAACTCTTCAGGTAACGTGGGTTTGCGCGACATAATGAATAAAAACTTATGTTTTGGATGCCCAACCACCACATAAGAATAATCATCAGCAAGTTCGATTATCCAATAATCAACCTTAAAAGGCCAGAAAAACTGAGCTTGAAGTTCTGCATTCCCAGTTCCGCGCACAACAAATAATTTTGATCGGATGTATTTTTTCTCCTCATCTGCAATTAGCTTATAGGTTGTAAAAACCGCATAATAGCCATCAGGATGAATAACATATGTTTCAATAGTTTCCCTCCAATTCTTGTCCATTAAAGTGGGAATTGAATATAACGAATACCACTTTCCTGCATAAGAAACGATATCTACTTTTTGTATTGGCTTGTTATCCATATTCCCCCTAACCTAATTTGCATTAAATGTAAATTCTTTATCATAAAACCCATAATCTAAAATAAAGTTTTTAAAACCATTTCATTAACTAAGCATATTTTCTAACTTCGGAAACAAGGATTTGTTTGCAGGCTTATGCGGGCAACCTAAAGACCTTTAAATTAAACATATATGAAGATAACGGTAGTTGGCGCAGGAGCTGTAGGAGCAACTTGTGCAGATAACATCGCCAGAAAAGAATTAGCTGAAGAACTTATTTTATTAGATATCAAGGACGGTTTTGCCGAAGGTAAAGCAATTGATATGATGCAAACTTCTGCCTTACTTGGTTTTGATACAAAGATTAAGGGGGTAACCAATGATTATGCTAGTACTGCAGACTCTGAAGTTGTTGTCATTACTTCAGGTTTACCACGCAAACCAGGAATGACAAGGGAAGAATTGATTGGCATTAATGCAGGTATTGTTAAAGGTGTAACTGAAAATATTCTAAAATATTCGCCAAATACCATCATCATTGTTGTTTCAAATCCTATGGATACAATGAACTACCTTACGTTCAAATCATCTGGATTGCCTAAAAACCGTATCATCGGAATGGGCGGTGCACTAGATTCTGCAAGGTTTAAATTTTACCTTAGTCAGGAGCTTGGCTGCTCTCCATCAGATTTAAACGCTGTGGTAATAGGCGGGCATGGCGATACTACCATGATACCACTTATTAATCATGCCACCTGGAACAGCATTCCCGTAACCCAGTTACTAAGTAAAGAGCAACAAGATAAAGTTGTTGCCGATACCATGATTGGCGGCGCAACTTTAACTAAACTAATAGGAACTTCTGCATGGTATGCTCCGGGTGCAGGCACCGCAGCTATGGTAGAAAGTATTGTACGCGATGAAAAGAAATTTATATCATCCGGAGTTTACCTTGAAGGTGAATACGGACAAGAAGACATCTCTTTAGTTGTGCCTGTTATTCTTGGAAAGAACGGTGTTGAAAAAATACTAGATTTTAAATTGACTGCTGATGAACAAGCGCAATTTAATAGGAGTGCTGATGCTGTCCGCACAATGAACAATGTGCTGCAGGAGATGAAACTTATATAACCGCTACAATACTGTTTAATGAGAACAATTACTGTTCCCTTAATGCTAATAAATTTACAAGACGACGGTTTCCACCTTTTGGTGGAAATTGTCGTCTTTGGTGAAAAATTATTTGCAGTGGTTGATACCGGTGCATCAAGATCGGTGTTTGATAAGTCTTTCATCAAGAAATATGTATCGCTTAACGATACGCAAGAAACTCATGCAACAACATTGTTTTCAACAACTAGCACCTTGCAGGCAATTATACCTGAATTAAAAATCGGACGGGTTAAATTAAAGAATTACAACTCGATTGCTCTTGATTTGGAGGGTGTTAACAAAACTTATGAAAGTATGGGACACCCCAATATCTGCGGAATAATCGGGAGTGATATCTTGATCCAATACCAGGCTAAAATAAACTTTAAAAACTTAAAGCTCTATTTATTGCCGACTAAACTTTAGGCTCCCAGCCCTTTTCATACGACCTGCTCCAAAGCTTTTGTGCATCTTTATCATTAATGATATGACCGTTTGTGGCGTCAATTTTTAAATCACGTCCTACACGTAGGGAAATATTGCCAAGTTGCATCGCAACTACGCTCTTGTGACCGATCTCTACATCGCAGTTTGGCTTCCTATTGTTCCTTATTGCATCAAGAAAATCCATTACGTGGTAATTATCCAACCCAACACTTGGACTAGATGTATTACGCCCGTCAATCGCATCTTCTTTCATAAGGGATTTTACTTCATTGATAAGCTTACCATCTAAGTCGTAAATTTTATAGCTATCGCCACCTGTATCAAGACTACCTTTATCACCATAAAAAATAATTCCTCTATCCAGCTGTTCCACTTTTCTGGCATTTGCACTGCGCCCTTCCCAAACCAAAGTGGCCCCACCTGGATATTCAATAGTAGTTAATTGCGTATCTGGTGTTTCCCAATCGTCCTTATAATTATACCTTCCACCTATCGAGCTTACTCTGGTTGGGTAATCTACACCCAATCCCCAGCGGGCTACATCGACTTCGTGCGTGCCGTTGTTAAGCGCCTCGCCGGTGCCCCAGTGCCAAAACCAATGCCAGTTATAGTGTATTAATCCATCTTTATAGGGCATTCGTGGTGCAGGTCCTTGCCATAACTCATAATCCAACCATGAGGGAACCTCGGCAGGTTTAAGAAAATTGGATTTCCTGGCATTGGTGTACCAGGTTTTTGCCATATATACTTTACCTATTATTCCTTCATGAAGTTGTTTAATGCCCTGGGCAAGCACAGGTGCTGAGCGGCGCTGCGCGCCCATTTGCACTACAACCTTATGTTTTCTTGCCGCCGCAATTGCCATCTCCCCTTCATGAGGATTATGACTTAACGGTTTTTCTACGTATACATGCTTGCCTGCTGCACAGCCCAAAATGGTTAGCGGCGAATGCCAATGGTCTGGCGTGGCGATATATATGGCGTCTGTATCTTTGTCTGCTAGTACTTTTCTAAAATCTTTTTCAGATAAAGGAGCCTTTTCCTGTTTGGCATCCATTACTGTTTTTATGGCTTTTGGGATCGCGCGTGAATCAACATCGCAAATGTAAGAAACATCGGTATTTTTCTGACCAGCAATGACACCAGCCATACCATTACCCCGACTGTTTACCCCTATCACGCCAACCCTAATCGCATCATTTGCACCAATAATCCGTTTATAACTACTTGCGTTGAAGCCAAAGGCACCGCCACCAAATATTTTTGTTCCAACGGTAAGTGCTGCCGTTGCAATACCCGTTTTTTTTATAAAATCACGTCGCTTTTCCATAAGTCTTAAAGTTTTCTAATTTTTATATTTCTAAAAGATACAACTCCCCCATGCTCCTGCAAAAGGATTTTACCCTTATTCAAGCTACCAAAAGCCGGACTGGTTTTACTAAATTTGCTTAAAGCTACAGCATCTGCAAACGCTTTACTATCTCTAGAATATTCCAAAATTTTATAGTCATTTAACCAGTGCTCTACATGTTTACCGTTAGCTACAATCCGAATAGAATTCCATTCTCCGGCGGGGTATACTTTTTTTAACCGTTTTGAAGGCTCAAGAATATCATACAAAGAACCAGTCAAATGGTTTGCTTTTTGATTATCCTCTGCCAATACATCATCCAGAATTTGATACTCCATACCCAGGTTGCCTCCCGTTTGGTAGTTGGTATAAAAATATTTTAAGCCGCTATTAGCTGTCAGCGCTACATTATAATCTAGCCTCAGTTCAAAGTTGCTGTATTCAGCGGTGGTTACTATGTCACCACCTTTTCCATCAGCTACTGCCTTAAGGGCTTTATCCACTACCTGCCAACCTGCGGGGACTTCTAAACCCGATGTTGTAGTCCAGCCTTTGGTAGACTCGCCATCAAACAGCAATATCCATCCCTTTTTGCGTTCTGATTTCGTCAATACATTAGCTTTCTGGGCAAAAACAGAAGAAGTAACCGCTACCCAAAAAAGCAAAAGAAAAAAAGTTCGTTTCATTTTAATTAATTTGTGCTTGTTAAGTTAGTAATAACATTTTAATTTCCAAATAAGGTCATGATTACGCCCTTAATTTGTCGCTCATAACCATGGTTGTTTTCAAACCAGTCTTCTATCTTTACAGTTATAAATCATTCTCTTATTATAGATAAAAAAACAAATCGATTATCACAGTAACCGCCACGGTAAACAAACCAATAGAAAAAGTTTAGGAATCATGGACGCTCTGTGCACATTACCAAATGGACACAGGCATTTTGATTTTGAGGGCATTTATACAGACATCACAACACACAAACTGATTAAATATACTTTAGGAGACGATAGAAAAGTTGGAGTACATTTAAGGCCAACAAGCATACAACTGAAATTGATCAATATTTTGAAGCAGAGGATATGCATTCCATAGCAGTGCAGCAAGCAGGATAGCAAGGCATAATGGACAACTTTAAAAAATATACAGAAGAAAATCTTTAAGCAAGCAGCTGTATCACCTTTCCAGCGGTTAGGCCATGATAGTTGTCTATATAGAGGTTGCAGGGGGGGAGTTCCTCTTTTGTATGAGAGGTAAGTACCCCGACTACCTTCATGCCAGCATTTAATGCCGCAGAAACACCAGAAAAAGAATCTTCAAAAACCACACAATGCTGCGGCGTTACGCCAAGATTTGAGGCAGATTTAAGGTAAACTTCTGGATCTGGCTTATGTTTTTTCACATCCTCGCTCGCAAGCATACTACCAAGAAAATCCTGAATATGCACCTTGCTTAAAATCAGCTCAAGATTAGCCATTGGTGCAGATGTTGCAACACCAAGCTTAGCTCCGCTGTTTTTCAAATCAAGGAAAAATTTTAAAAACCCCTGTACAGGATCTACATAAGGTTCATAAATTTTTCTGAAAAGACTTTCCTTTTCATCTTCAAGTTGTAAAAGTTCCTGACCAGTTATGGGTCTTTTTAAAAAGTGACTCAATATGTAGCCATTGCTTTTACCAAACATATGCTGTGCAAACTCTTGATCGGTTGGAGACAAATTTCGCGTTGAAAAGAATTCCCTAAAGGCAAGGGAATGGTAAGGGTTAGTGTGGCATATTACGCCATCCATATCAAAAATTACAGCAGTATTTCTAGTCATACCCCAAAGATAACATCATTTTTCATCTTCTATTTCCCATGCAAATGGTAGGGGTCTCCCACTAAAAGGTTTATTTATGGGACAAATATGGCAATAAGGCCGAAGCAGTGGGAACCTTGATTACTATAAGCCTATATGTTTATTTAAGCTATATTTGAGTTCATCCAAATTTACGCCTGTATATGAAAAAGCTCTTCTTTTTAATCCTTATAACACTAACCAACTCACTCGCTTTTGCTCAGATTAACTACGAGAAAACCTATAAAAAAGCCTTAGAAAAGAGCAGGGCAAGCAAACGCCCCTTATTTATATATTTTAACGCTTCTGGAGTACCCGTTGATCATTATTTTACCAGTGGGATTGAAAACGAAGAGGTAGTTTCTTTTTATAATCAACATTTTGTTAATTTCATGATCAAAATGGGCGAGGACGCGAGCAAAGAGTTGATCGGAAAATACAATATCTACACCTATCCTACTTATCTTTTTTTAGATGTTAATGAAGAATTGATTTTTAAAGCATCAAAGAATAGTATCACTTCAACATATTATTTGGACGTTGCAAACGAGGTGATCAGCAGATTAGCAAGCGGTAAAACAATAAGTGGATACGATAAAAAATACGGTTATGGAATTACTAGCAAGGATTTTTTAAAGGAATATATCGGCCTCCGCATAAAATGTGGATTTTTTGACAATGCCAATTTAATTGAACAATACGTAAACTACCTTACCATTAGGGAATTTAATGATAAAGACGTAATCCTATTTATTTTGCATTCCGGTCCGTTTGCTTATGGAAAAGCTTATAAGTTGGCTTACAGCAACTCTAAAGTGGCCAATGAGGCTTTCAACTCTTTACCTGAACAGGAAAGAATCGATATCAACAATCGAATTACTAACAATACTTTTCAGGAAGCTTTGAAAACAAGAAATATCAACATGGCTCAGCAAGCTTCTGAATTTACCGGCACAACCTGGGGAATCAATTATAAGGAGCGAGAAAAACAGTCTACCCTGAAAATGATTGATTATTACAGATTAGTAAAAGATACAGCAAATTATTTTATGAATTCTTCTTATTACTACGACACCCATTACATGACCATAAGCGCCGATTCTATAAAGCGGGCCATAGCTAAAAACAAAGAAATGCTGGATATGATCAGGAAGTTTTCAGAAAAAAAGAAGATGGAACAAAAGCTTCCACCTGATACCAGCGCAGGAAAGCGTGTGGTAACCCGTGTAGTTTCTAGAATGGTTACCGTATCGGCCAGTGGAAATGATGTAGCTAATGTACTGAACACGGTTGCATGGAACTTTTACGAGCTTGGCACTACCAACAACAACTACTTAGGGAAGGCCTTACTTTGGAGTAAACGATCTATTGAGATTGACCCCCTCCCCGCTTATTACGATACGCTTGCCCACATTTTTTATAGAATGCGCCTTTACGATGAAGCGCTATTGAATCAAAATAAAGCCATTAGCTTAATTGCGGATCAAAAACTGCCTAAAATTCTATTAACAAATGCCCGGGCAGAGGCCAAAAAAATGAAAGCAAGAACCTTGTAGTGTTTTCAATATAGTTTGAATATGCTATTTTTGCTATTCAAGCTTTTATCTAATACACCACATGTCTTTAAAAGATCAGTTTCCGATACTCGATACTTGCACCTATTTAAATACCGCCAGCTCAGGTTTAATTTCTAAGCAACAGGTACATTGGCGCACCAATCATGATTTAGAATTTTTTACGGCGGGTAGTGGTTTTAGAACTAGACAAGCAGATTTTTTGCAAGATGTGAAAGTAAATGTTGCTGGTTTCTTTGGATCTAAGGTGCAGAATACCTTTCTTGTACCCAACTTTTCTTTTGGCTTTAACACTTTTTTGGAGGGCTTACCATCGGGTCAACGTTTCTTGCTTCTTCAAGAAGATTATCCATCTGTAAATTATGCCATTGAAATTAGGGGGCACAGCTGCCAATATGTTGATATGGGCGAGAACCTGGAGGAAAGGTTGATTCAAAGAATTAAAGAAACAAAACCTACCGTATTTGCATTTAGTATGGTGCAGTATATTAGTGGTATAAAACTTAGCCTCAATTTCATTAAGGCGCTTAAACAGCTTTTCCCTGATTTACTTATTGTTGCAGATGGTACGCAATTTTGCGGTACTGAAGCATTTAATTTTGAAACTTCCGGACTGGATGTAATTATGGGCAGCGGTTATAAATGGATGCTTTCTGGTTATGGGAATGGCTTTGCCTTATTAAAAGATACGGTGGCTGCCTCTCTATTTAAGGACGCTAAATTTCGCCCTGCACCTAAAGAAGCAATGTTATCTGGAAAAAGTACTTTGGCTATACACTTTGAACCTGGCCATTTAGATACGCTGGCATTCGGTACAATGTGCCAGTCGCTCAACTATTTAACCAGCATTGGAATAGATACTATCCAAAATCAAATATCTAAACTCGCCAGCAGGGCTAAGCAAGAATTTTCGGACAGGAACTTATTAACGAAGAGTGTAGTAAACGGGGAACTGCATTCTTCTCTATTCAACTTGCAATTGGATACCCAGTGTTATGAAAAGCTCCTTGCAAAAAAAATTATCTGTTTACAACGTGGTCCTGGCATCAGGGTTGCCTTTCATTTTTATAATACAGAAGCAGATCTACTGAAACTTCTGTCTGCTATAGATCAAGATATATAGAATTGCACCAACAGCATTATCGTACGGGTTTACAGGACATTTATTCCTTATAAATCAACCTTTATATTGCTTATACCAAATGCAGGTATATTTATTGCCAGGTTCGTTTTACCATCTTTTGCTTTTTTGATGTCCAGCTCCCTAATGAATTTACCGTTTAGCTCAACCAACCTAACTGCTTTTGCACTCAAGTTAAGTGCAACATTGGCACTAATAGCTGCTGCAGATGGGTTGAACAGGCGAAAAAGTACCGCAGCATCTTCCAATTGAACAGATGATACTTCTATATTGGAGTTAGATAAGGTAATTAAGGAGGTAGAAACAGAAGACTGTTCAGGATCTTCACTTAAACGTACCTGAAGAGGCTCATTAAATGCTAAACTTTTTGTCCAAATATTTGCTTTATCCCAATTACCTGGGTGGGGCACTAATGCATAGCGATACTCAGAAGGTCCCGATATTGAATAATTTCTTCCCCATAATCCCATCCCCGAATATTGAAGCGTAAGGCCAAGCAGCCCATCCTCATCATGCTGATAACTTGTAGTATGATCGGTAAACAGCGCCATACCTATTTGGCCAGCTTTATCATTTATATCAACCCAATTTACAATAATATTGTTCTTTATACTATCCCATCTGCTAAAGAAGGTGTTGCTCAATTTACTTTTTAACACGTCGAACGCGGCATTTTTATAAACCTCCTGTTTGGCTACGGCAACTGGAAATAGAGCCGATAACTTAAACCTATCATTGTAAAAAGCCTTTTTTAACTGCTCCTGGTTCCAGCCTTTATGTTGAAAATAGTCTTCGCCAATGCCCGGGTTGCCTTTCCAGCGTATTTTGGTATCAAGGTCTATCCTGTCTTCTCCTTGTGTTAAGGTTAGGTATTGAGTAAAGGGATGAATGGAAATTAAGCCTTCTATTTTAAGCGTTACACGTAGTGGACCCTGTTCTACCACCGTGATCTTTGCTTCTCTATCGGCACTGGAATGAAAAGCACTGTCACCATAGAAATATCCTTTCATTTCATTGAAGAGCACTTTGGATGATGGGTTTACAAATTCTTTATTGTTTACCATTTTAGCGACAAGGCTTTTTATCGTCCCCCCTTTTTTGCCATCAACTGTAATTTTATAGCGGTCTGTTTGAAGGATGTAGGTTTTGTCAATTTTAGTTACTGCTACTCCAAGGGCTGGTCTTAATGAGCTAGAGATTTTCTTAATGTGATAAGATACCGAGGCCATTGCAGGTACATCCGCTTTAAATAATAATAAGGCCCTGCCGGAAGAATCAGTTGCCTGTTGAGTTGCGACTGATTTTCCATTTCGATCAATAACGGAAAAAATTACGTTTTTATCAAGACCTAATGGAACGGATACTACTTCTGAACGTTGATGCCCTAATGTGTTATAAACCAAAATATTAGTAGAAAGGGTTGCCTTTTGTTTTGCTGAGGGCATGGTAGTTTGCAGTACACTGTCTCCTATCCGATTTGCATGATCAGTCCACAATTTTACTTGATCTGCCCAATTTAGTTGCTTTGATTTATCTACTATATTATAAGGAACTATCCATGAATCATGATGCTGGGCCAGCAGCAAGTTTTCCCAAGAAGTTTTGAACAGGTCTTTATGGAAAGGTATTTTATGATTTACGGCATAGATAGCGTATAACTTTTCTGCCATGATCAATTTATTTTCTGCTATGCGCGTATGCTGAGCAAGGCGCTGTAAAATCTGCGCACCCCACACCAGGCTAACCTGCACGTTTTCCTGCGTGAAATTCCAAATTTTAGCACTCGCCTTGTCGGCAATATTTGTAATATAATCCTTCCAAAGTTTATACTCAAATTGTTTAGGCTGACCAAGCCATGGCCCATTTTTCCAACCGGCATCCTGTATTGCCATGCCAATTGGGTTTGCTATACCTTGTGCCCTCGCACCGCTCAAGTATTCTGTCGCATTATTCCAGGCGATGGTTTGCCAGGTTGAATTGCTTTTGAGCCCTTCTGATTGGTAACGCGGTACGGTTAACAAACTTGAACCATCTGGCCCTGTCCAGTTTACCAGTTCGCCACCATACGCTGTAGTATACCCCCCCCAACACGTATTTGGATTTTTTAACGAAGCGTATTGATAACCAAATGAGCGCAAAATTTGTGGGAGTGCGCTGGTAAAGCAAGGCTCTTCTGAAGAATAGGTAGTAAATTTTGCTTCAGGGAAATGTTCTTTAATTTTTTTTATCCCAATCTCAAATTGTCTAATTACAGATTCACCCTGTATGTTAAACAAATAGCTTTGTCCGTAAGAAGGGTTAACAAATTCAACTCTTCCATTATCAGATTGATTGGCAGCATATTTTTTTATTCTCTCATATCCGCTGGCATCATTTCTTTTCACTACATCCCAGGTAATTGGTTCAATCTCCAGGTTAAGTTTCCAAAAGGGGTTTTTATCCATTTGATCCGCTATGAAAGTAGTATAACCTGTTGGATAATGGCCAAGGATGCCGCCATGATAGCCATCAATAAAATAGGCATTTTGCGCAATCAGTTGGTGAGGAAGAGCCGTTTGAAGACAAAATAAGGATAAGATTGCGAAGTAAAATTTATTCATCTGGTTATAGTAATTAGGCCTGTATAGCCGCAACTAATTTACCTTTCTTTGAGATACAGCCCAAATTAATCTGAAAATTAGAACGAAACGAAGATGTAAACAAGGCGAAAAAGAGGAATAACACAAACAGCAAATCTCTATTACTAACAAAAATATTATCTTGCAGGCCACTTATAAATTACCATGGCAAAATCTGGCAAAACAGCCCTCATTTTTATCTTTAATATAGAGAAATTTAAATGGAGCCCTTTTACCGTTGGTATCTCACTAACCGTTGTGGGTTTGCGTTTCTGGTTCCTTACTGCATTGGTGGAATAGCTGGCCCTGCTTTACAATCCATCATCGGACCATTATTGATGACCTATTTGTTTGCCTGGTTTACAAGACCCGGGGCACCAATAAAATTTGCAGGAGCACCTTTCCTTGCGGGCGCTGTATTTATGTTGATTAGTGCCTTGATTGCGGCAAGAACTATGAAGAGAGACACTTTTGTTACTCGTGGCGAACAGCCTCAAGACAAATAAAGAATTACTAGGCTATTTCAGCGTTTATGGCTAACCAAAGCATATCCTTTAATTCGACCAATCCTTTTTGTGCTACTGAAGAAATAAATATAAAAGGAATATTTTTTGGAAGTTCTTTCTTCATTTCAGTCATCAGTTCCTCGTCTAGCATATCAGATTTAGTAATAGCCAATACGTGGGGCTTTTGCATCAGTTCTGAATTATAATCTTCTAATTCTGCTTTTAATATGGCGTATTCTTCCGTGATGCTTCGGGCGGTATCGGCAGGCACCATAAATAGCAATACAGAATTACGTTCAATATGCCGTAGAAAACGATAGCCCAGGCCTTTCCCTTTAGAAGCACCTTCTATTATTCCGGGAATATCAGCCATAATAAATGATTTACTGTCCCGATACGAAACAATCCCCAAATTAGGAACCAATGTAGTAAAAGGATAATCTGCAATTTCAGGCTTGGCAGCCGATACTACAGACAAAAGTGTCGATTTTCCTGCATTAGGAAACCCAACCAAACCAACGTCTGCCAGTACTTTTAATTCAAGTACCATCCACTCCTCTTTACCTGCCTCGCCCGGTTGGGCAAAACGTGGTGTTTGTAAAGTGGGCGTTTTAAAATGCCAGTTTCCTAATCCACCCCTTCCTCCGGAAGTTAATATTTTAGTTTCTCCATCTTTAGTGATCTCAAACAACACTTCACCCGTTTCGGCATCTTTAGCTATAGTTCCTAAAGGAACGTCAAGAATTTCATCCTTACCAGATTTACCTGTGGATGTTCCGCTTGATCCTGGCAAACCGTCTGGGGCGATAATATGCTTGCGGTATTTAAGGTGTAGTAATGTCCAAAATTGTGCATTACCCCTCAAAATGACATGGCCACCGCGACCGCCATCACCACCATCTGGACCGCCAGTAGCTGTACGTATATCTCTATGTAAATGGGCAGAGCCCGCCCCACCTTTACCGGAGCGGCAACAAATTTTAACGTAATCTACAAAATTGGATCCTTGTGACATTCTTTATTTTTGGTGTTGATCTACTTGGGCACAAAGTGCATTAAAAATATCATCAATTTTTCCGATACCGTTTACCTTACTTAGTTTGCCTTGCGCTTCGTAATATGGCAATACATGGATAGTTTTATCAAAATATTCTTCAATACGTTTTTTCAGCTTATCTGCCTGATCATCAACACGGCCTGTTTCCAGTTGGCGTTGTGCTATGCGCTTGGTCAATTCTTCCTGATCAACGTCTAATGCAATCACACCGGCAATAGCACTCCCCTTGCTTTCCAGAAAATCATCCAACGCTTTTGCTTGTGGTACCGTGCGTGGGAAACCATCAAATATAAATCCATTAGCCTGGGGATTCTTATCAGCCTCTTCTTCCAGCATCGCAATTGTAATTTCATCTGGAACAAGTTCTCCCTCTGCAATTAGTGCGCTTACTCTCTTACCTAAAGCTGTTTGATGTTTAATATGGGCTCTGAAAAGATCTCCGGTTGAAATGTGTATCAACTGGTACTTACTAATCAGCTTCTCTGATTGGGTGCCTTTGCCTGCACCTGGTGGGCCGAAGAGAACAAGATTTAGCATTTGTGGTTTGTTTTATGTACAAAATCCTCCTTAAATATCAGAAGGCCTGCAAATATATGATTATTTCGGGAAATGCTCATTTCTATTGAATGCGAAGCTTTATAAATGAGACAGTAACAACTAGTTTTGTTGGCTTCATAATGCGGAAGGTTTAGTTAGTTACTTCATTCAGCAACAAGCGTTAGATAACAGCGCGGATCAAGATTGAATACCGCCTTTCCATCTTTGGCCGTGATATTAGCAAGCGAAGTCATATTGCGTGTCCTATCAGTAAGAAATGCCTTAAACTTGGTTATTCCTTTAGGAAGCCCGGTAATCTTCGCTTTCCGTCCGGCACTGTTGTTCACTATATGTATGGTATAACTATTTCCAGTTCCCGCAAGTGCTGCTACTGAAATGTCTGCCCGGTTAGCATGTGCAGGAATATGGCGCAGACCGCTCTTGGTATTTGCCAGTTGCTTCAGTTGCCAAAATCGTTGTGTTGGTTTGAGGGGGCCTGTGTTACCGAAAATCCCACCACCGGTTAGCGGTGAGTAGTCGGCTGTTAGCTGCCATTGTAAAATGGACAAAGGCTCACATATTGCCAGCAAACGGGTGTATAAATTGATTTCTTCTAACGCATAGGATTCTTCCTCAAAATATGCAGGATATTGCCAGGCAGCTGCGTCTATACTACCTTCTCCTACCAGAAGTTCGGCATTGATTTTTTTAACTGCATCTGCCCATTTTTGTAGTGTTTTTGTTTCCCAACCACGCCAGGAATGAAAAGATATGGCTCCGATATAAGGGCGACACGCCGCATCGTATAGTGCTGGGTAAATAAATTCGTACGTATTGGCATCTGAATTATCTCCCAAAAGCAGCTTTGTTTTCAATCCTTTAGACTGAAAATAAGAACCCAACCCTTTAATCAGGCTGGCATGCTCTTCAGCGGTTTGTCTTACGTTTATTCCAATATCAGATTCATTGAATGAAAAGTACGTAGCTTCTGTTCCATAATTTGTTTTCAAATAAAGGAGATAATCAGTAATTGACTTATATATCTCTTGCATTTTATCTTGCCTTAACGGGTTCCCCCATACCCCTTCGGGGGTTGGGCTATTATTTGGTTTACCAACGATAGCCCATGCAGGTGGCGACCATGCTGAAACAATAACTGGCATACCTATTTTATTAAGACGCTGAGCCATTTGCATTGATTTTTCCACATGTGAATCCAGCTTTCCCTCTCCTGCTGCTGCAGTTGGATCAGTTTCCAGATTCCTGTGCCAGTCCCGCCAGGGCATTTCTACCCTTCCCCAGGCTACCCTCATGTTTGATAAACAATAGTCAATCACTTGTGGATCGGTACCTGCATTTTGAAGTCTGAAGTTTCCACCAACTCCAGCAAAAGGCCTGCCTTTTATAGTAGCATCAATGCTAATTTCAACGGGCGCAGTATCGATTTCACCACTAACGCTTATCGTAAAAGACTTTTCATACACCATACCCTTTTTGAAAAATCCCTTATGTATTGGTAGGAACAGTTGTGTTAGATTCTTATCATTACCACTCCTGTTAACTCCTGAGTCTAAGGGTTTAATCTCAAAACTGTTTTTACCTGAGTATTTTGTTTTATTCCATCTTGCCCCAAAATAAATACCGGTAATATTGGTATCTACCTTAGCTTCACACATAACTGTTACACTAACTGTTCCCTGTTTTAAATCCGTTACAGTTTCGGTAAATTTAATGCCTCCTATCTCTGTATTTACGGTTTGAACATTACCAACACGATTAAACTTTGGCTTTTGCAACTCTTTTCCCGAAAATCGAATGTCTGACCAGCCTCCTTTGCCTACAACACTTAAACTGGTGCTAAAATCCATGAGCTGTCCATCTACCCGAATTCCATTCAAGTTGCCCCATGGCATAAGTTCAGCCTGAGCAAATGTGCTACCAGCGGATGTAATTGATATAATAGCAATAAATAATATTCTTAAAGAAGTGTTCATTTCGTATTAACGGATGTGAATTTTAAACAAAAATACGGATCGTGCTTTATGATTTAAATAATAGTTTGTAAAATTTAAATAGCTGTTGCAGGTGCGTTTTACAATCGTTTTATATGGCAGGCACACAGATAAGGGTTTTAAAAGGGTTATATAGGGGTTAAATAGGACTTTACCTCCTTCTCAACTCCTTTCAGACTCCTATGTAACTCCTATCAAAGTCCTATTTCTATGCCATTCATATAGGAACTATTAAAACAACAAAATTCATCCATTTATTGTGTTGTGATAACTAACTTTCCGCCTTTTCGCAATTCGGCATCATTAATAAAATAGTTTTCTATTTTCTGATTTCCGTAACTGATGTGGGCAATTTTTTTACGTGCCTTTGCTCCTATTTTCCTTTTCTCAATGGTAAAAGTCTTGCCATTAGCACCGCCATAGGTAAATTCTATCTTGTCAAATAGTGGTACAGATACAATGTATTTTGGATCCGCTGGTGAAAAAGGATAGAATCCCATGGCATTAAATACGTACCAGGATGACATCTCTCCGGCATCGTCCATCCCTGCATAAGCCAGTTTATCTTTGCCCATATCGTAAAAATGGTTCATAATACTATCCAGTATTACTTGCGATTTCTCTTGTTTGCCAATAAAATAGTACATGAAAGGGAAGCTATGTGCGGGTTGGTTGCCGTGACAATATTGACCGATAAAGCCAGAAAGATTATCGGCTTCGTAGCCTTTCCAGGGTTTGCTGAACAAAGAATCCAGTTTGGTTTCAAATGCGGCCTTGCTGGGGAACAGTCCAACCAAACCCTTAGGGTCATGAGGCGCAAAAAAAGTGGAATTCCACGCATTCGCTTCGCGGTACATGTATTCGTAGTACGGATAATCAGAATCAAAGTTCTTTACCCAGTCTCCATTTGCTAGTCGTCCCCTCATGAATTGCGTGGCCGGATCAAACACATTTTTATAGTTTCCCGTCCGCTTCATGAGCATCTTGTAGTTTGCAGTATCTTTAAGTTCTTTTGCAAGGAGTGCAACCGCATAATCGTCATAAGCATATTCCAGTGTCTTAGTAACCGCCGCCTTGGTAACGGTTTTTGTTACCGGTTTCTCCACGGCTTCTTCGGCAATATAACCTTTGGTATTGTATTCATCCACATATTTACGGGTTCCTTCTACCGTTGCATTTCTTAGCATGAGTTGATAGGCGCTTTTAACATCGTAATTTTTAAGTCCGCGGAGATAGGATCCTGCAATAAAAACAGATGCGTGGTCTCCATGAAAGAAAGTAGGCATAAAACCGCGACTTTCACCTTTATCAATTAGGGATTGAATCACGTCATTGGTTACTTTGGGCGCCAACATACCCAGTAGTATTAGTTTATTACGGTAGTCATCCCATAAAGAGGGCTCGGTATAGTAATTGAAGCCTTTATTTACAACCTTACCGCTTTGATCCATAAATTCCCCGTTAATATCACTACGTAGCGCCGGCCATAAAAAAGAACGATACAGGGTAGAATAAAAAAGTCCTTTTTGGCGCTCTGTACCACCAGTTACCTTGATTTTGGACAATAGGGCTTGCCAAGTTTGAGTGGCATCTTGGCGTACCTGATCAAAAGTCCTTCCAATCATTTCTTTTTCCAGATTCTCTTTGGCATTCTTTACGCTTACATAAGAGAAACCAATCTGGACTTCAAGGGGCTTTGCTGCATCAGCAAAGTTGACCACCGGGATGATCTTTTTGTCTGTTTTAATGGAGTCGATTTTAGTAATCGTATGGTTAGAAACAGCATAGAAGTATAACTTCTCCCCCGCCTGCTGGAAACCGCTGAAGACGTTTGCACTTTCCTTTTCTATATCCCAGCTCTTCACCCGTTCGTTCGACATAGACAAGTCGGCGATCAGTTTTTTCGGCTGGCCAGGCTTGAACGTGTATTTATGAAAACCACTTCTTAATGTAGAGGTGAATTCGGCATTGATGCCATACCGCTCTAGATAGACCTGGTAATAGCCAGGATGGGCACTTTCATTTTTATGACTGAATTTCGATTGATAATTATCTGCTGATATTGAACCTGTTGCGGGCATCAGGGGAATATTGCAAAGATTCCAATGGCCTTTGCTGGTATGTGCAAAGCCGTAAATCACGGTGTCTTCGTACTGGTAACCGGACCCGCTATGAAACTGACTAACGGGCGTGAGCTGTACCATCGCATTGGGTAATGATGATCCAGGGAATACTTCTGCACCCCAGCTCCGGTGAGTAGCAACAAAGCCCAGGTCTTTGGGATCCCAGAGGGTGGCCGTGCCCAATAATGGGTTTACATAGTCTGTTGGCAGTTTTTGCGCCTGCGAAGATGTCATTATAAAAAGCACCAGCAAGTTCAGCAAAAAAGTCTTTTTCATATTATATTTGGTTGTGTGTTTGGATCATGTCGTTTCGCTTGAAACGTGGTGCGCTAATATACTCTTACATTTTAGCATTCTGAAGATACATATTTTTTACCTGGTCATAGTAGGCGATGATAAAACTATCTGAATTTATACCGCTCAGTTAATCATTGCATCAGGTTTAAAAAAGGGGCTGATTATTGATTTGGCACGTTTGGATAGACTACGGTAACGATTGCGTAGATTTTAATTAAAAGGAGATGCCCATTATTCAATGCAAACCTATAATATAGCAGCATTCAAACTCGAACCGTATCAAAAACCCGTAAAAATAGTAATAGATGATGAACAATATTTTGTTTAAGAATGCAACCCTGGGATTATTTTTGATCCTTATTTTTAGCCCTAAAGTCGATTTCGGCCAATATCAGAGCCCTGAAGGAGCCCGATTTTCAAAAACAGATACTGCTTCTGTTCCTACAGAGATTGAGAACCCTGAAAATATTGGCATCAACAAAGAGCTCAATCACGCTACGCTAATGCCTTATGGTAATTTGGCGGAGGCTTTAAAAGCAAACCGAAGCGCCTCGTCTTTAGCTATCAGCTTAAATGGTAGCTGGAAATTTAATTGGGTAGACTGGCCACAGAAACGACCCGTGGATTTCTATAAACCTTCTTATGATGTTTCTAAATGGAATGACATCAAAGTGCCCTCTTCTTTTCAGGTGATGGGCTATGGAACTCCTGACTACAGCAATTTCACATTGATTTTTGAAAGCAATTTTCCAAAGGTAATGACTGCACCTAAAGATAAAAAGTACACCACTCTTCATGAAAGGAATCCAGTTGGAAGCTATCGCCGTGATTTTGAGGTACCAGCTAACTGGAATGGTCGCCAGATTTTCATTTCTTTTGATGGTGTGGATGCAGGCTTTTTTATATGGGTAAATGGAAAAAAGGTTGGTTACAGCGTTAACAGTCGCAATGTTGCTGAATTTGATCTGACTAAATATGTTCATCCTGGAAAGAATATGCTGGCAGTTGAAGTATATCGTTTTACCTCAGGAAGCTATTTGGAGAACCAGGATATGTGGCGTTTGAGCGGTATTTTTAGAAATGTTACCCTATGGAGTACTTCTAAGGAACACATCCGTGATTATGCAATAAAAACAAAGCTGGACGATCAGTACAAAAATGCAGAACTTAAGGTATCTGCTAAAGTTAAAAACTATGGAAGCATTGCCATTCCTGCACGCCAAATTGAAGTTACACTCTACAATGGAGCAATTAAAGTGCCTGGAGCAGCTGTAAAGCAGACTGTACCAGCATTACAACCAGGCCAGGAAGTGATGGTTAACACTAATTTTCGTGTAACCAGTCCGGAAAAATGGACCGCCGAGACTCCAAAATTATATACTACTGTAATCACTTTGAAAGATGGAGCTAAAACAATAGAAACCCTTTCTTCACGTACCGGATTCCGCGAGATCCAAATTAAAGGAAGATTGTTTTTAGTGAATGGTGTTCCGATTAAGCTGAAAGGCGTTAACCGCCATGAAAACTGGCCAAGTGATGGTCATGCTGTTACTGAAGAAGAAATGATAAAAGATATTGTACTGATCAAACAAACCAATAGCAACCATGTACGTACCTGTCATTATTCTGATGACCCGAGATGGTATGAATTGTGCGATCAATACGGTATCTATTTAGTGGCCGAGGCAAATGTAGAATGCCATGCTCAACAGAACCAGTTTAATGAAGACCCGACCATAAAAGCTGCGATCATTGAACGCAATGTAGCCAACGTAGAAAATTTTAAAAACCATCCTTCTGTCGTGATCTGGTCTTTGGGTAACGAAAACGGGAGGGGCGGTACAAACTTTAGGGCCGCCTTAACTGCAATAAAGAAAATTGACGACAGGCCTACGCATTACGAAGGCTTTGGCACCGGCGACGGCAAGAATCCGGCTGATATTGATAGCCAGATGTATACCAATACGGGAAGTCTGGAAAATGCTGCAAAAGACAGTACGCTAACCAAGCCATTTTACTTATGCGAATATGCACACGCCATGTTCAATTCCATGGGTTCAGTTGATATTTATAATGAGCTGTTCGACAAATACCCTGCTTTACTGGGTGGCGCGATATGGGAATGGCAAGATCAGGGGCTATACAATAACCGGGATCCTAAACATCCAATAATAGCTTATGGCGGTGGCTTTGGTGATTATCCGAATGATAAGTACTTTATCCATAAAGGCGTTGTGTTTTCAGACAGGTCGCCGAAACCGCACTTTCCAGAACTTAAGCATGCTTACCAGTGGATCAGTATCCACATTAAAGATTTAAAAAAACAAACGGTTTCCATTAAAAACAGGTATCAGTTTACCAATTTACAGAGCTTTACAGCCAGATGGGAATTAAGTGAAGATGGTAAGGTTATTTCATCCGGACCATTAGAAGTGGGATCAATTGCACCCGGCAAGGAAAAAGACATTACAATTCCTTACCAGTTGACCCCAAAACCAGGCGCTGAATATTTTGTACGTGTGTCATTTCATTTAAGTACAGATAAACTCTGGGCTTCCCGTGGATTTGAAATCGCCGAGCAGCAGTTTGAGCTTGGTAAAGTTATACCTGCTGTAATCAGCAATTCGCAAGGCCCTAATCTGACACTAAATGAGTCTGCTAACGAAATTACAGTACATGGCAGCGATTTTAATATTGATTTTAATAAAACCAAAGGCACTTTTACGCGGTTAGAAAAAGACGGTAAGGACCTGCTTGGCGCCGGAGGGGGTCCAATGCTCCATCTTTGGCGGGCACCTCACCAAAAAGACGACATGTGGGCCTATAAAGATTGGGAAAAAAGCGGTTTGAAAGATTTAACCTGGGTTACGAGCGATGTAAAAAGTGTTTCAATATCTCCTAACTTGGTACAAATAAATGCCCTGTTAACGGGTACAGGTAAAGATAACTTCGTTGTACATCACAAAGTCATGTATACCATAAATGGCAACGGTGAAATCAAATCAGAAAATAACGTAGATTTTAACGACCCTAAATTAGTACTTGCTCGCATTGGTGTGCGCATGTTCCTTGACAAGGATTTAAATCAGTTTGATTATCTAGGCCGCGGGCCAATGGAAAACTATGGCGACCGCAAAAGCGGCTTTGACGTTGGTCATTACGCCAGTAGTGTTACTCAACAAATGACAGGATATGAAAAACCTATGGAGCAAGGCAACCATGAGGATGTGCGCTGGGCAAATATAAAAACTGGAAATGGACTGGGTTTAACCATTAAACAAGTTGATGCCGTAATGCAAGTTGCCGCACTGCCTTATAGTGATGAGGAAATGGAAAATGTAGAATACAAAATTGACTTGCCTAAAAGTAAAGGAACTGTATTGTGCATTAGTCATAAGACTTTGGGTGTAGGTTCAAACGGGTGTGGCCCACAACCATTAGAGCCTTACAAAGTATACGCTAAGGCCA
This sequence comes from Pedobacter sp., assembly GCA_025351765.1. Classification (GTDB taxonomy): domain Bacteria; phylum Bacteroidota; class Bacteroidia; order Sphingobacteriales; family Sphingobacteriaceae; genus Pedobacter. The sequence goes on along the minus strand of JANXVH010000019.1, from coordinate 7,317 downwards.
CTGCATTTAGCTATTCCATAGTTCTAGCTAAGGCGGGAAAATAATCCTGTTTTAATTGGGTTATGTTTTAAACAAAGCAATACATTGATCTGATTGATTTCCTTTACTGGTAACATTCAGATCAATGTATTGCTTTGTTTTTAATCTTTAAATGTGTGATGGTATTATTTCAATACTGCTGCCCATCCACCATTACGAACCATTTTGATGGTTATCTTTTCTCCTGCTCTTACCTGAATAGACTTCTTTCTGTAGTCCATGGCCTGCTTACCGGCATTTATTCCATCTTCAAAATAGGTCATGGTATAGGTTTTGCCCTTTTCAAGAAAATTAAAGTCCAGTACAATTTCTCTTTCGTTTTCATTTCCGTTGGTAATGCCACCGATAAACCATTGTTCTCCTTTACGTTTAGCTACTACAGCTACTTCGCCTGCAATTGCAGCGAGTGCTTTAGTTTCGTCCCAGGTAGTTGGTACGCTGGTTATAAACGATGTACAATCGGCGTTGCGATAATAAAGCGTTGGATTATCTGCCAGCATTTGTATACCACTTTCGAAAACAACGTACAAGGCAAGTTGGTAGGCCCTTGTACCCACTCCAGTTGCGTTTGGCCGTACCGACCGGTTTACTTCTGGCTGCATATTAAGCATCGCTCCTGGGGTAAAATCCATCGGTCCAACGGCATTACGCATAAATGGAAGGTACAGGCTGTTATCGGGCGTACAGCCACCCATTTGTTCCATTCCTCTCACGCCTTCGTAGGAGATCAGGTTGGGATATTTATACTCTAAACCTGCTGGCTTGAAAGAACCATGAAAATCAACGAATACTTGATTCTTAGCTGCCTCTTTTACTACATTTTCATAGTAATTAACCATCCACTGATCACTGCGGTCCATAAAGTCGATCTTAACTCCTTTAATACCCCATTCATGGAAAGTCTTAAATAAGTCCATATTGTTGTGTACAGTTAGCCAGGTGAGCCAAAGAATGATATCTACATTTTTCGTTTTCCCGTAACGGATCAGTTCTTTTACATCTACTTTTGGATTTGGGGTGTAAGGATCCGTTGTGCTTTTAGCCCATCCCTCGTCCATTACAATATATTTAACACCAAATTTTGATGCGAAGTCTATATAATATTTATAGGTATCCAGATTATATCCAGATACGAAATTTACATCGGGACCATAAGGGGTAGCATCGTTCCACCACTCCCAACTGGCTTGACCAGGTTTGATCCAGGTTGGGTCAGCAATCTTACTTTTTGCCGCCAGCCTGAGGGTCATCGTATTTTCCATTAATTGTTTGTCATCTGAAGTAACGACAAAATATCGCCATGGAAAGCTCCTTGATCCAGCAGTTTTAGCAATATAATCTGCCGACTTGGTAATTTTTTGACTACGGTCACCATCAGGAGCAAATTCAAGAGGCACTTTTGGAAAGGCACCCTCCATTCCGTTGTTTCCGGTACCTTGTAAAAAAAGTGCCGGATAGTCTGAAAGGTCCGACTCACTAATTAATATTTTATATTGCTTTTTGGTATCGATTAAAAGTGGCAGGTTGGCCATTTTATCAGTAGTTTTCCAGCTATTTGACGCTATGTGCTGGTAAGGTTCTTCGTAAGCACTCTTAAACCCATTATTCTGCTGTACATGTAATAGGTAATTATCAGGGAAATGAACGGCAAATTGCTCGCTCATTATTTCTACTTCACCCTTTTTAGTGGTTATAAAACGGTAAGCAACGCCATCATCAAAAACACGAAACTCAACGGAAAAATTGTTTTTGAATGTTAGGATCAGGCCGTTATAATTGTTTTTCACTTTAGCGAATTTCAAGGAAATGTAAGGTGTTATCACCTCTTCACCTTTGGTTTTCCTTGATGAAATCAATTTTGGATTCTCGCCGAGTATTTCGTTCCTCAGCGTTAGGGAAAGCGAGGTAGACTTAAGTAGTTCCTGATTATTCCCCGCTATGGTATAATAGATTTTATCGCCCAAGCTAAGCGTTACTGTTATCCCTCCGCTTGGAGACATTAAATGGATTGGTTTATCCTGCGCATGTAGAAGGGTTGATAACCCAAGAAATAGCAGAAAGGAAACTGCAATTTTATTGATCAAATTCATAAAGTATTATTATATAGTTTGTAGTGAAATTTCTGATATAGGAGATACCAAATTGGATGGTGCGGGTATTCAATATTTTACTGTGATGTTCAATGCCAAAAAATGAAGCGGTGTGATCCTTATCAGAAACGGTAAAAATATGGAACATTAAAATCACTGCAGTTAAGCAAGCATATTTAACTATCAGCTTTATCATTGCTATTTGGTTACAGATTCAGACAGTTGGAATTCCCTTTTACAAATTTGCAAATCGCTTCTCGTATTCTTACGGCTCCAACTACTCGGGATTGAAAAATCAAAATTGATAAAAACATAAGTTATTTATAACCAGGGCATTATTTGACATTAAAAAAGAAAAAATCTAAGAAATATCAACGAATTTTATTTCCATAATCTGCTGATCAAAGTCGCTTCCTTGCACTATTGCCTTCGATTTGATCCGATTTTTATACGTATAAATTGTACTTACTGCTGTCTCCAGAATATTGGCAATGGTTTGCGTATCGCTTATCCCCAGCCGCATCAATGCAAATATTCGAAGATTGGTATTCAGTAACTCGTTTTCTTTTGGCCAGATCTGATCCTCTGGTTTTAAGAGAGAATTGAAGGTGCTGATAAAATTAGGAAAGAGCTTTAGAAAAATACGGTCAAAAGTATAAAACAGATTCGCACGTTCAGCCTTAATATCTATTTCCGAGGCGATCTTTAGTAGTTCTTCATAGTTTTTGCCCTTTAGTTTTCGCTCTGTGTTTCGTTTGATCTTTTCGATCTTTAAAATGTATCCAGAAATTACATTAAAGAAATAACCAATGTATTCTTCTTTAATGTGCGCATTTTCCAGCAGCTTTTTATTGATATGATCTAGATGCTGGTTTCTTTGATTGACTAGATGCTCCCTGACTTTTACTTTTTTGAGCCTGGAATATACCATAAATGAAATCAAAGAAAGACCACCGAGAACGAATACTGCCACAACAATCAGGATGGTTAGCAGGTGGTTCTTCCTATTTTCTGAATTAATTAATTTTTGAGCCAAAGCTTGAGTTAAAATGGCGGTAACCTCTCTTTCCCTGGGCTTGTTGCCAAAAAAAGTAGCTTGAGCAAGGGCTTCGCGCAAGAGTATTATCGCATCATTCACATTTCCATCGTGAAATAGTTCTATTCCCAGGGTAAAAATAGCCAGTGTTTGTTTGGTTGATGTACGGATGTCATAAATCGCAGCAAGCTGAATTAACCTATTCCTTTCTTCACTTGAAGTTAAATGACTTAGATCATTAGCCGCCATTGCTCTTTGATGGCGTGTATATGTAGTATCAACCAATAATGTTCTTAAAATATCAGCAGCCTTATTTGGTCGCCCAGAAATGGCTTCCCTTTCTGCAACCATTTTGTAATTTTCATACGATCCAGGTTTGGTAAACAAAATTGCGGAATCCAGCATAACAGTTGACATTACCCGGTTTTCTGAAGAAGAATATGTATTATTGTTATATGCAGCAAGATTCCACAAAGCGCGCGACCTTAAACTATAATACTTTAGTTTTACGGTGCTGCTCACTAAATCTGTATTAATCTTCTTTATACAGTCAAATGTTTCTTTAAACATTCCGCCGGATAATTCTATACTACCCTCTTTAATTGTGCTTTCAAATTGGGTTGTTTGATTACCTGTAAGCATTCCTATGTGGCGTAACTTTTGCACATATACAAAAGCAGAATCAAACTTAAAATCTTTGTATTCATCAAATATCTGATCACATATTAAATATTGCTTTGAAAAATCAGTTTTTGGTAAGTGAGCTAATTGATTTTTTAATGCGCTTATCCGATTTTCTTTGGCGCGATCATAGTATTGCTTATTCTTTATTTCCGTTTTCAGTACTGTAAGAAGGCTGTCGTTGGTTGATTGACTTTTTAAATTATAGGGCAGAATAAGTAATAACAATAAAAAAAATCTCATATTCAAGCCGGCTTTAATTTGGTTCAACATTAGCGGGATGGGACAATTTTAAAGTATTTACGTTGATATATAAAATATATTTTCCTTCAATTCAGCATTCTGATCTTTAGCCTAGATCATACCGGGCATTTGTAGAGGAAAATGCACCTATTTCATATTACTCATTAAAGTCCTAATATTGCCATAAAAAGGTGTAGTTTATTTTTTTTCAATTGCGAGCTGTATATTTCCAGATAATGATTAAAACCCCTACTAATCGCACTAATGTTTAAAACCTTAACCAATATTATTTTCTCTACCCGAACCATGGGGGCGATGCTGTTAATCTATGCTTTTTCAATGGCCATGGCCACTTTTGTTGAGAATGACTATGGAACACCAGTAGCAAAAGCATTGATTTATAATTGCTGGTGGTTTGAACTGGTAATGGTTATTTTGATCATCAATTTCATTGGGAATATCAAAAGATACCGGTTAATACAACTTAAAAAATGGCCATTGCTCATGTTCCACCTTGCTTTTGTGGTAATTTTTACCGGTGGTTTCATTACCAGATATATAAGTTTTGAAGGTTCCATGCACATTCGTGAAGGAGAATCAAGCAGTGATGTGATCTCTGATGCAACTTTTTTTAAAGTACAGATTGCAAAAGGCGACCAGGTATTGGCTTATGATGACGTTCGTACTATTCTGATTTCAAATAGAATACCGAGTTACCTTAAAGCATTCAAAAAAACATTTATCTCAGAATACGAATTCCAAGGTCAACGTATTAAGATGAAAGTGATTGACTTCTATGCCAGGGCGCAAGACTCACTAATCAGGGAGCAGGCCGGAGTTCCAATTTTGCACGTAGTTGTTCTGGAAAACGGCAAACGCGTAAATAAATACATTCCTTCAGGCAGTGTCCAACTGATGAGCAATATGCTGTTGAGTTTTAACAAACCTACCCCGGGGGCAATTAATATTAACGCCACCGCTGGAGTTTACCACATTTCCTCACCCTATGCCGGAAATTACATGATCATGGCTACGCAAGAAAGAAAACCATTGGTAGGCGATAATAATCCTACACCATTCAATTTGAGGAGCTTGTATACTTATGGAGACCTTGCTTTCGTGATACCAGAACCTGCTGTTAATGGCCACATCATGTATTATGAAGGCGATAAACGCACCCACCAGGACGATCTTGACTTGGTAAAAGTAGAAATCACCACGCCAACTGCAGTAGACACCGTGTCTTTTTACGGTGGAAAAGGGTTGACTAATTTCCAACACCAAAGCGAAATTGGCGGTTTGAAAATCACTCTTGCCTATGGTTCTACTATTTACAAAACTCCTTTTGCGCTTAAATTGGCACGCTTTAAAATGGAAAAATATCCGGGTAGTACCAGTCCCGCAGCATATTCTTCTGATGTGATTATCCAGGATGGAAATACTGAAACACCCTATAAAATATTCATGAATCATGTATTGGATCACGGCGGATTTCGGTTCTTCCAATCAAGCTTTGATGGAGACGAAAAGGGAACAATCTTATCTGTAAACCATGATGAATTAGGCACAAACGTAACATATGTGGGCTATACCATGTTATTTCTCGGTTTGTTTATCACGCTGTTTTGGAAAGGAACGCATTTTAATAAGCTAAACGAACAATTGAGAACACTAGCCAAATCTAAAGCTATCTTATTACTACTTATTCTTTTACCAGCAGGTGCAGCTTTTAGTCAGGAAATAGACATGCATGGTAAAGATGGTTCCCAACATACCCACCAGCCTGGCGAGGTGCATAGCGAGGTACAAGCACCGGCCGCTTCAGCTGTACAGCCGTCCAAACCTATGAAAAATGTGGATATGGCAGAGTTTGCATCCGCTTTAAAGATAGATGCCAAGCATGCTGATAAATTTGGCCACCTGTTGGTGCAGAATATTGATGGCAGGATTGAGCCCGTAAACACCATGGCGCTGGAGATCCTGAGAAAACTCCATGGCAAGGACAATTTCTACACACTCAGCGCTAATCAGTTTTTCCTTTCTATATCTGTGAATCCATTTATCTGGATCAATGTGCCAATTTTCAAGGTGAATACAAAAGGCGGGAAAGATATTCTGAAAGCCGTGAACGCCACGCCTGAAGGTTTCACCTCCATGGTGAACCTGATCAGGATGCACGATGATGGAAGTGCTGAATTCATCTTGAAAGATGACTACATGACGGCTTTTGCAAAAAAAGCATCTGATCAAAATAACTACGACAAAGACCTGATCGAGATGAATGATAAATTGGAGGCAATGGGTCAGCTGCTTAGCGGTAAGTACCTTCGCATTTTTCCTGTAATTGCCGATAAAAACAACACTTGGGAAGCACTTTCCCCAATCAACTTGGACAGCACGGCTAAGCGAAATTCATTTGACCAATATATAACTGCAGTTAACCAGGGGCGCTCGTCTGGCAACTGGCAAACGGCGGACACGGTACTTCAAAGCATCAGCGATGCACAGCAGAAATATGGTAAAGCGATTGTGCCGTCTGCAACAAAAGTCTCGTTAGAAATCAGCTATAATTCCTGGAACCTGTTCCTAAACCTAATGATCTGCTACGCACTTTTGGGCGCATTAATACTTTCGTTGGCTTTCCTAAAACTATTTAAAACGTCGAAAGCGCTGAACAAATTGGTTGGCTTTGTTCTGGTACTAATCATTACTGCAGCTTTTCTGCAGGCCGTTGGTCTGGGTGTACGCTGGTATATTTCTGGTCACGAGCCTTGGAGTAACGGCTATGAAGCTGTACTTTTTATCAGCTGGATTGGCGTGGTTGCAGGCTTATTAATGTATCGAAACAGCAATGCTTTTATTCCAGCCGCAGGATGTCTGGTTGCCGTTATACTGATGGGTTTTGCACATGGAGGCTCCCAAATGAACCCACAGATCACAATGCTCGTACCTGTTTTAAAATCCTATTGGTTAATGATTCACGTCGCAATTATTACATCTAGCTATGGCTTTTTTGGCCTGAGCGCACTTATTGGAACAGTGGTGTTGTTGCTTTTTATTATCGATAACGATAAAATATCTGCAAAGGTTAAAGCATCTGTTACCGAACTCGCCATTGTAAATGAGCTATCATTAACGGTAGGCCTGTTTTTGCTCAGTGTAGGAACATTTTTAGGAGGCATATGGGCAAATGAAAGCTGGGGCAGGTATTGGAGCTGGGATCCAAAA
>JANXVH010000129.1 GCA_025351765.1 Pedobacter sp. | reverse complement strand
ATGGCACTTGTCTTGTTTTTTGTATCCATCTGATTGTCAGATAAATATACAAAAAATAAACCATGAAAAAAAATAAATAACTGATTATTAATTGCTTATATAAAATGTGTCCCGTGACTTATTTTAATGCGTCTGCCCTGGAATAATGAGTGTGTTTTTTTGAAAGCGTTTCAATTTGATGTATGTTTAAAGATTTTAAATTTAGATGGTGCGTTTGTTTTAATCTTTGATCAATGTTACGTGTAGATAGTACCAAACCCTGCAAAATTGTATATTCATTATGTAAGCATACGTATTTAGGGTATCTTATTGAGCCACATATTGTTCAACTCAACCCTCAGGGAGATTTTTCACTAACTTATCAAAGACTCTTTTCTCATACTGCAAAAGAATTTGCGTCCCATTTAACTGAGCAGGATTTTAAATTAATTAAGATACTTGATGAAACTGAACAGGATTTTATCATTAAAAAGTATCATAAGAAAGCAGTCAGACCGGTAGAATTTTTTAGCAAGTTTTTCACTAGTAAGTTTTATGAAAGCGTACGTCCAAGAATAGAGAAGAGGTTATCAGAAGTTTTGGAAGTGCTTAAAATCACCACATCATTGTACTTGACCGACAACGATGGCTGGCCTGCCGAAAGAAGAATTGATATTGCAACATCTCCTTCAACGGTATTGTTTCATTTCAGAAGAAATGACGAGGAAACCAGGTATTTCCCAACAATAAAATATCAGGACCTTCGCATTGATTTCATGTTTAAGGATGCTCAGATCATCAGCAATCAGCCTGCCTGGTTATTGCTCAATGACATGATCTATTTCTTTGAGCAGGATATCGAAGGCAAAAAACTCCTACCATTTTTAAACAAGCGTTTTATCACTATTCCAAAAGCTACAGAAGACACTTACTTTGAGAAGTTTGTGGGGCCTTTGATAGAAAAATACCATGTCTATGCCGAAGGTTTTGACATCAAAACTGCTAAATTCAATCCAACACCTACTATTAAAGTAATCTATGTTGAGAATGGCATTTCGCAATTAAACTTGTATTTCAAATATGGCGAGTATGCATTTGCCATGGGCAGCGAAAAGAAAGTAACTGTGCGCCTATTAAAAGAAGGCGACAACTATACATTTACCAGAATTAAAAGGGATTTGGATTTTGAAAAGCTAAATTTTGATCTGCTCCTTAGCATGGGTTTGAAAAAGGTGAGTGCTTTGTTTTATAACCTGGAAGTATTTAACCTCAATCAGGAAGAAGTAAATGCGTACGAAATTATTAACTGGATAAATGAGCATATTATTATGCTTAAAGAGGAAGGATTTGAAATTGAACCTCAAACGGGATCCAAGAAATTTCTTTTTGCCACAAATAAGATAGATTTTGAAGTTAAGGAGGATAATGATTGGTTTGACATCAATGCTATCGTTTATTTCGGTAGCCATCCCATCCCCTTCATCTCTTTAAAACAGCATATTCTAAATAAAAAGAGAGAGTTTATATTGCCAGATGGATCCATTGCTATAATTCCAGAAAAGTGGTTTACCCAATATGGCAGCCTGTTCAGTCTTTCGGATGGATCAAAAACCCTGCGCCTAAAAAAACACCACATCGGTTTAATTAATGAACTGGCAGAAGATGGAATTGCCAGTGTTACCCTCAGCAGAAAACTGGAGAAGTTAAACACCTTTGAAAACATTGCCGATATACAGATGCCCGTAAACTTTAAGGGTGATCTACGTAGTTATCAAAAAGCCGGTTATAATTGGTTCAGCTTTTTAAGGGAATATAACTTTGGCGGTTGCCTTGCAGATGATATGGGCTTAGGTAAAACCATTCAAACACTGGCTATGCTGCAAAAACTTAAAGAAGAGGATGAGGGGAACTCAACCCACAGCTCATCCTTAATAGTAATGCCTACCTCCTTAATTTACAACTGGTTAAATGAGGCTAAAAAATTCACTCCCAAGCTAAAAATTCATGCGCATATAGGTACATTAAGAAACAAGGATGTAAGTAAGTTTACAAAATTTGATATCATTATAACCACTTATGGCATTACTAGAGTAGACGTAGACATTTTAAAAGACTTTTATTTTAACTATATCATTTTAGATGAAAGCCAAAATATAAAAAATCCTTCATCTAAATCTTTTAAAGCTGTTAAAGCGCTTAAATCTAAAAATAAACTGATTTTAAGTGGTACTCCTGTAGAGAATTCAGTTAGCGACTTATGGACTCAGCTTACTTTCTTAAATCCAGGCCTTTTAGGTACACAATCATTCTTTAATGAAGAATATGTACAGGCCATAGAAAAGCGCAAAGATGAAGAGAAGGCGAAAAAGCTGCAGGCTATCATTAAACCATTTGTGCTACGCAGAACTAAAGAACAGGTAGCTGCAGAGCTTCCCTCAAAAACAGAGCAAATATTTTACTGTAACATGAGCGAAGATCAGGCTGCATTTTATGAGAAAACAAAATCAGCCTATCGTAATGACCTGTTAGGAAGTATGGATGACGGGTCTTTCAAGAAAAAGCAAATTCAATTATTACAGGGTTTAACAGCGCTGCGTCAATTGGCTAATCACCCTAAAATGATAGATAATGGATATGAATCGGATTCAGGAAAGTTTGAAAATGTAATCCATACGTTGGATAACGTGCTAAAGGGCGGCCATAAAGTCCTTATTTTTTCGCAGTTTGTTAAGCATCTGAGCATTTTTAAAACATACTTTGAAAAGGAACATATTCCATTTGCTTACTTAGATGGGTCAACAAAGAACCGGGGAGAGATTGTAGCTGATTTTCAGGAGAACACCGAATTAAAAGTCTTTTTGATTTCCATCAAAGCAGGTGGTGTGGGCTTGAACTTAACCCAAGCAGATTATGTGTTTATATTAGATCCGTGGTGGAATCCGGCTGTAGAACAGCAAGCCATAGATAGAACCCACCGTATCGGACAGGAAAAAAAAGTCTTTATTTACAAATTCATCTCAAAAGACACTGTAGAAGAAAAGATACTGGCACTTCAAAACAGAAAAAAAAGACTTGCAAGTTCATTGATCACAACAGAAGAAAGCTTTATTAAATCGCTCAGTAAAGAAGACATCAGAGAAATTTTAAGCTAGGCTTAAAACCATTCCATATACTCTATTCTTGGTATCATCACCGCACCCAGGCTCAAAAGATGGTTATTGGGCAGTTGGCAGTCTATAAGGTCATATTTATCCGAGCGGCATAAATTTATGAGCGCTACTTTAGAAGCATTACTAACCAGGCTAAACATGCTCTCTCCACAAAAAACTCTTCCTAACATTACACCGTATAGACCTCCAACAAGCTCATCTCCCATCCAAACTTCTACGCTACCAGCATGTCCTTTTTCAAATAAAGTAATGTAGGCTGCTCGCATTTCTTGTGTTATCCAGGTTCCTGGCTGATCTTTTCTGCCAATTTCTGCACAATTTAAAATTACCTTATCAAAAGCGGAATTATATGTAGTCCTAAATATCCCAGAATTAAGCACCTTAGTCATACTTTTACTCACCTTAATATCCTTCGGATAAATCACACAGCGTTCATGCGGGGAGTACCAGCAAATGGGGTCATCTTCACTAAACCAAGGAAATATGCCATTTTGATAAGCCAAAAGTATGCGCTCAATACTTAAGTTGCCTCCAATGGCCAGTAAACCATCTGGATCAGCCAGTTTTGGATTAGGAAAAACAACTTTATCATCAGGCAATCTAAAAACCATTTACAATAATAATACTATTCTATGATCAGCCCAATACTTTTGGAATGTTGTATAGCTTCTTCACTCGTCTCGAATAAACAGGTACTGATCTGCTTATTGGTAATTCTTTTTAGCAAAGCGCTAGTCTCTAATTCCTTTTCTTTTCTAACGTTCCTGATATAAACAGCAGCAATATTTTTAGGGTATTTTTCTGCTATAGCTGTATAAATTGAAGGGTCTCTCTGAGAATTATCACCAAAGAAAACAAACTTCTGATTAGGGAAGGCGTCAAGGATTCTCATCACACGTATCAGCTTCCCATCATGTCCTGTTTTACCAGTCGTTATTAAATCCTTCCACCGCTTTATCTGATTTAATAGAAAAGCGCCTTCAGGCAATTTGTTAAACCTAAATGTTTCTACCAGATAATCATACAAATTCCACTCGCTACTGGAAACATAGAAAAAAGGATTGGGTTGACCCCTGTCAGTGTGCGCATTAGCAAGCAGGCTGTAGTGCATATAGGCATCTTTAAAGGTCTTTCTTGTCCTTGGATTTTTAATAAGCAACTCTCTTAACCTTCTGCCAATTGTTGCAGAATGCGAAACCATAATGGTATCGTCTATGTCAGAAATAAAAGCATACTGCGTAATGTGCGGCACAAAAATCTTTCCTAAACCACTTGCCAGTACCGACCCATCCTCATCAATTGCTTCTACTTGCACACCGTGCCAGCCCGCCTTAACTTCTTCATTGGCTTTCCATTCAAACTTAAAAAACCCGTCGTATTCTGTTGTATTGTTAATTACCTGACCATTAAAAAGTAGCCTAACTTTAACGAAAGGATAAGGTTTTAATATAAAAAGCTTAAATAAATGAACAATGTTTACAAAAAGCCGATTGCTAAACTTCTGGGTTGTTTTAGCTTTAAATCTAAAAACATGGCCATATACCACCAAATTATGGGTATGCCCATATCCATGGTAAACTTTAACGCTGGTAGATTTATTCATTACTTATTAAAACAGTGTTCACTTAAACTTGTTTGTTTAATTAAATAAAACAAAATGGCGCAAGTTGAGAAGCAAAAATTACTCTTTATATTAAACACTGGTTCGGGTAGCGGTCAGACAGATTTAAAAGAAATTATCCAAGAGCATCTCGAAAAATCAGGTCATCTTTTTGAAATTTATTCCCTGTCAAAAAATTTTTTTATTCAAGAGCTAAAGAACAAAATATCAGAAGTTAACGCAGATAAAGTTATTGCAGTTGGGGGTGATGGAACCTTAAAACTAGTCGCAGAGTGTCTATTAGAAAAAAATACTCCTATCGGGATTATCCCTGCTGGATCAGCTAATGGAATGGCAAAAGAATTAGGGATTCCCCTAGAGCCTATACCCGCTTTGGAAATTTGCCTCCACGGAAAGCCAAAAAAAATTCATGCAATAACGGTAAATGACGAACTTTGTATTCACCTTGCAGACATTGGTTTTAATGCCTACCTGGTTAAAAAATTCAACACCCTTAACCATAGGGGGATGTGGGGTTACACAAAAGCGGCATGGCAGGCATTGTGGAGCCACAATAAAATGGAAGTAGCTTTCAAAATTAAAAATAAAATGATCCGTTCAGAAGCTGCAATGGTAGTTATTGCCAATGCAACCATGTATGGTACAGGGGTAAAAATAAATCCTGACGGGATGCTTGATGATCGTGTATTTGAAGTAGTGTTAGTTAAAAAGTATTCTGTAATGGAGATTTTAAAATTGAAGTTTACTGACATGAAGCTGAACCCAGAAAACATACAGGTATTTCAAACCGCAGAACTTACCATCAGAACAAAGCGCAAAGCGCATTTTCAGGTAGATGGAGAATATATTGGCAAGGTAAACAAAGTCGATGCCACTATTATTCTACAAGCAATAAGTGTTATCGTATAACCTTAAGGGGCTTCCAATCAGGCTATAACTGTTCTTCGTCTTCTTTACGTTCTCTGGAAATCTTATCAAAGATCTTATCCATGTGTTCCACATATTCATTGGTATCATCAAGAAAAAAAGTTAATGTAGGAACTACCCTGGCCTGGTGGCGAATTCTTGAGCCTAATTTGTAACGGATTTCGCCTGCATGAGAGTTTACCTCTGCAACAGAGAGCGTAGTATTATTGGTATTTAGAAAGCTCAAATACACTTTAGCCACAGCAAGATCAGGTGATACCCGTACTTTTGTAATGGTAACCAGCGTATTTGGTAAATATGCTGATCCTTCTCGCTGAAAAATAGCTGCCAATTCTTCTTGTAATACTCCGGCAAATTTCTGTTGACGTTTACTTTCCATAATTTTTTTATTCTAAAACAACTTTCAACTAGTATAACAGCTTATCATTTGGATATCGCTCCGTATGCAGCGATAAAACCTTATCGTATAGTAATTGCTTAAATTTCTCTAAGTTTTCTTTGTGTAAGGCAGATATAAACAGTGCCGGTGCGTTATTAGTCCCCATCCAACTCTTCTTAAAATCGTCCAGTGTTAATGTCACGGGCTCCCCTTCTTCATCTTGTAGCTCAGGATTAACATAGGCGTCGATTTTATTAAAAACCATAATAATGGGCTTGTCCCTTGCACCAAGATCTTTCAATGTTTCGTTTACTACATTGATTTGGTCTTCAAAGTGGGCATGAGATACGTCAACAACGTGAATCAGTATATCTGCTTCCCGTACCTCATCCAATGTAGATTTAAAGCACTCCACAAGGTGATGAGGGAGTTTCCTGATAAAACCGACGGTGTCTGATAAAAGGAAGGGAACATTTTCTATAACCACCTTTCTAACGGTAGTGTCCAATGTAGCAAACAGCTTATTCTCTGCAAAAACCTCTGATTTTGAAAGCATGTTCATAATGGTAGACTTGCCTACATTGGTGTACCCAACCAGCGCAATTCTAATGAGCTGAACACGGTTCTTCCGCTGCGTTTCGTTTTGCTTGTCTATTAACTTTAACCTACCCTTTAATAGTGATATCTTTTCAAGGATCATTCGCCTGTCACTCTCAATCTGAGTTTCCCCAGGACCTCTCATACCTATCCCCCCTTTTTGGCGTTCAAGGTGGGTCCAAAGCCTGGTAAGCCTTGGTAACAGGTATTGAAGCTGTGCCAGTTCTACCTGGGTTTTAGCCTGTGCAGTTTGAGCGCGACCGGCAAAAATATCCAATATCAGGTTACTTCGATCTAGTACTTTTACCTGCAGCTCCCGTTCAATGTTTCTTAATTGAGATGGCGATAACTCATCATCAAACACCACCATATCTATCTCCTCAGACTTTACATAAGCCTGTATCTCCTCTAACTTTCCTGTACCTACAAATGTACCGCGGTCTGGCTTAAGCATCTTCTGAGTAAACTCATGAACTACCAATCCCCCAGCTGTATCCACCAAAAAGGTCAGTTCATCAAGATATTCCCTGGTCTCTTCAATCTTTTCACCTGGTCTGATTACCCCAACAAGTACCGCGCGTTCCTGTTTAAGTGATGTATCGTAATATTTCTGTTTTCCCATTGTTAAAGTACAAAGATACAAAAGTTATACCGAGATCAGTTCCGTTACAAAGCTCCGCATGGCCAGTGCAGGGTCAGTGGTTTTCATAAAATTCTCTCCAATAAGAAATCCATTAAAGCCTGCGCCTTTTAAATCTTTGATTGCGTTTGTATTGCTAATTGCACTTTCAGAGATCTTCATAAACTGATCTGGTATTTGCTTTACCAAATCAAAAGAAGTCTGGATGTTTACTGTAAAGTCAGCCAAATTTCTATTATTTACTCCAATTGCATCCAGATCGTCGCAAATGCTCCGCTCCAGTTCTTCCTGGTTATGAACCTCCAACAATACATTAAGACCAAGGTCTTTTGCATAGCCAGCAAGTAATTTGATTTCTGCTGGCGTTAATATAGCGGCTATTAACAGAATGATGTCTGCACCCCAGGCCTTTGCCTCAAGCAACTGATACTCATCAATCATAAAGTCTTTCCGTAATATAGGGATATCATTGGCTGCCCGTGCCTCTAAAAGATCGGCCGCCTTACCGCCAAAAAAATCCACATCAGTTAATACAGACAATGCAGATGCTCCCGCTGCAGCATATCCACTAGTAACCTCGCTTACCTTGGCAAGGCCATTAATTACTCCTTTAGAAGGAGACCTGCGCTTAAACTCGGCTATAATACCCGTACGGTCTTGCGCCAACAGGAAGTCTTTAAAAGAATGGGTATCTCTTTTAAAATAAGGTTCCTGTTTAAGCTGCGCTACTGAAACCAATTGCTTCGCTTCTGCTAGCTCTGTCTTTTTCCTTGATACGATCTGATCTAAAACATTCATATTAGCTTTCTAACCAATTTTTCATCATCTGCTTCCCATATTCCGTAAGTACACTTTCTGGATGAAACTGAACACCACGAACATCCAATTCCTTATGCCTCAATGCCATGATCTCATTTGTATCATCTGTAGCGGTAATTGTTAAACAACCTGGCAAGCCTTCATTACTTACTACCCAAGAGTGATACCTGCCTACTTTAATAACCTGCGGACAGTCTATAAACAACAATTCTTCCTTATCAATTACTGTTATAGGCGTTGCAATTCCATGCATCGGTTTGCCAAGGTTTAAAAGGGTTCCACCAAAGGCTTCTGCAATGGCTTGCTGACCTAAGCATACGCCAAATATACTTTTTGTTGGCGCATAGGTTTTGATTATATCAAGCAGTAAACCGGCCTCTTCCGGAATCCCGGGCCCGGGAGATAACAAGATCTTATCATATTGATCCACATCGCCCAGCTCAAATTTATCATTCCTCCAAACCTCAACATCTCTACCCAGTTCATTGACTAAATGCACCAGATTGTAAGTAAAGGAATCATAATTATCTATAACCAAAACCTTATTAGGCCTATTTTTCTTGTCTATCATTTCTATATTAAATATCAGCTGCCATTTGAATTGCCTTTCTCAATGCAGCAATTTTATTATTTACCTCGCTCAATTCGTTTTCTGCAATGGAATCTGCAACTATGCCAGCACCCGCCCTATAATGCAACTCATTATTTTTACTCATAAAGGTCCTGATCATAATGCAATGGTTAAACTCTTCGTTAAAGCCCATATAACCAAGCGCACCGGCATAGAAATTCCTACCCAGCCCTTCGTACTCATCAATTAGTTGCATTGCCCTGTATTTTGGTGCCCCGCTCAATGTACCCGCAGGATAGGTATCGGCAACTATTTTGAAGGCTGAAACATTTGACTGCAGGTTTCCAGAAACTTTAGATACCAGATGAATCAAATGAGAATAATATTGCACCTGTTTAAACGATTTAACCTCTACCCCGGTACAATGCCTGCTAAGGTCATTACGCGCCAAATCTACCAGCATTACATGCTCTGCACTTTCTTTAGGATCATTTTCCAATTTCTTTGCCTGTTCTGCATCTTCTTCATCATTACCTGTCCGTTTAAACGTTCCTGCTATCGGGAAAATGTTCGCTACACTGTTTTTTATCGTAATCTGTGCTTCTGGTGATGAACCAAAAAGTTTAAAGCTACCATAGTCAAAGTAAAAAAGATAAGGCGATGGATTAATAGACCTCAAACAACGGTATACGTTAAATTCATCTCCCAAGAAAGCCTGTTTGTATGCTCTTGAAGGCACAATCTGAAAGACATCTCCCCTAAGGATATGTTTTTTCATCTTTTCAACAATATCCTTAAAATCCTCATCTTTTAGGTTAGAGGTTTCCTCACCATTCGTTTTAAAACTGTACTCCGGAAAGTTTTTGTTTTTAATGATGTATTCAATCTTTTCCAAATCGTCAGTATCGTCTCCATTAAACGTATTTTTAAAAAGAGTGACCTCGTTCCTAAAATGGTCAATTGCGATGATATACCTGTATATATGGTATTGCATTACCGGTATCTCTTCTTGCATAGGGGATTGCGCTGTGAAAACAATATCCTCAAAATGCTGTACAGCATTCCAAGTAAAATAACCAAAAAGACCGCTAGATATGTAGCGTTTGTCTTCCAGCACATCTGGTGTAAATTCTGCTTTAAAGCGTTCTATCTCTTCTGTAAGCACAAAACTTTCTTTCTCTTCCTTTCTGCCACCAGGAAAATACGTTTTAAGCAGTCCTTTCTGTAGCACAATACCAGATACGGGCTCAGCACAAACATAACTAACAGAGTTTTCGCGACTGTGGTAGTCTGAACTCTCCAATAATATGGTGTTCGGAAAGACATCCCTCAACCTCAGGTAAATACTTACAGGGGTGGTGGTATCTGCAAGTCGCTTTTTATAGGAAGTACTGATTTTATAATTACTCATACTCATTATCCTGAATTTGCATCAGGATCTCATTTTAAATTAGTTGTAAAAAATAAAACCCGGCGTGTGGTCTACGTCGGGTTTCAATGTGGTCGGTTTAGGTTGATAACTATAAGGTACACAAGGAAGGGACGAAACTCTTTTCAGAATTACTGCGCCATTGCCAAGTATGTATATTGCTAATCATGTTCAACAAAAATATAAATAAAAGTTACAAAGCAAAATTAAATTGTCAATTTTATGAAACCCCAAACAATGAGCGTGTTGGATCAGCTTTTACCATTGCAATAATAGCTGCTAAAATAAGAACCAGGGCTAAACCAAAGTAAAGGGCAATATTGCGGTGTCTAACCGGCCCAGCATCTGTTGTTTTCTTAGATCTTGCATTACCATAGGTAATTAAAATAATAGCAAGTACCATCATACCAATGTGTTCCATTTTCCAATAACGTCCCATCGCTACACTACTATCGGCTTTATACCAATCATTCATAAAATAAAGGATTAGGCCAACCAGCAACTGTATGTGTGCTGAGATTAGTGTAAATACATTAAACTTCCTGTTGGTTTCGGTATATGGTTTTTTGCCCATCCACCCTGCAAGTGCTTGTACAAATGCCAGGATCAATAACGTTAAAACAATATAACGCCATCCGGAGTGGGCGCTCTTTAATATGTTATACATAATTTATTTTTTTTCAAACTTAAAGAATATGTTTCTCTTTATACCTCAATAACATCATAAACGACAACCTTTTCCCACAGCGGGCTACATATTTTGATAAACTCTAGGTGTAGTGGGTGTGTTTGATATACCTCTTGTCCTTTTAAATCACTAAACAACATCAGTTCTGATACACTCCAGCTAGTATCTACAACGTCTCTTTTTTCCGTTGAGGCTACAACACCTACATGAAGCGCTTTAACGGTTTCAATTTTTTTCAGCTTCTTTAAACCTGCTATCAACGCATCTTTGTCTTCTTTAGAATCTGGGTTCTTTAACCAAAAAAACACATGGTGAACAACGGGATATTTATTTTCCATACTTGTAAAAGGCATTGCTTTAGCGGCAACTGTACCTGCAGCAAGAGCCGCAGCGGTTCCTAAAAATTTTCTTCTGTTAGGTTTCATAATCTGATAAAGATAGTACACATCAGGCATTTCTCCAACATCTTTAATCTCCCCAATGTCGAACAGCAAATTAAAACTTTTGTACCCAATTCCATGTAGCATTCTCGCCTTTTTGTTCGTATTAGCATTAAATTAGAACAGCATGAAAAAAATTTCCTTTCTTTTATTAATTGTAGTCTGCATGTTTTCGTGCAATAAGGAAGACACAAAGTCTAATTGCAACTCTTTAGTTTGTGACCAAAGCTTGGCTATGATCAGTTTTAGGTTTACCGATAAAGATGGCAACGGCCTGAATGTAAAAAATTACAGCGCGATAAACCAAAAAACTGGCGACACCATTAAAAGTGTAGCTGCGATTTCGATAAACGTTACACGTGGCACTTACATAATAATTGATGATGCTTATAAGAATAACCTATCATCAGAAGGTAATGACATCAAAATCAGTGGGACTAATGAGTCTACCGGGCAAACTAAAGTTGCTGTCATAAAGGTGGCGGGTGGGTCTTGTAATTGCCACGTTTCAAAACTTTCTGGACCCGACAAGATCACTTTTGATTAATGAAATAACTGATATTTGCTTACTTTCGTTTATGGACTTTTCTAAAACCTATATTTTGGAGGATGATGGTGTTTTGCTCAAGCCGCTTACAGTAGAAGATTATGAACACTTAAGGCCTTTTGCTATAAATGAGCCAGAAACATGGAAATACTCGGCTGTAAGTTTGGTTGGCGAACAGGGCTGTACGCGATTTTACGACATTCAGCTTTTTCATCAAACAACACAATTAGGCTACACCTTTTATGCAGAGCGAAGCCGCGGAACGGGTATCAACAAACGTTGTAAATACCTGCTTCTGAAATTTGCTTTTGAAACGCTAAACATGGAAAGGGTAGAATTTAGGGCAGATTTGAGAAACGAACGCAGTATAGCTGCTATGAAAAGCATTGGTTGTACTCCCGAAGGGGTATTAAGACAGAGCTTAAAACTGACGGATGGAAATAGAAGAGACTCTATCATTCTCAGCATTTTAAAATCAGAATGGTATAATCACGTTAAGGAATCTTTAAAAAACCGTTTGCTGTAAATATTTATAAAAAGAGAAGTCCGGGTGACTGAAATAATTTTAGAACATCCGGACTTCTCTTTTTGAAATCAGGTTTAATGATTTCTATTTAAGCGCTTTAGTTATTTACTGATAATGCTTTTTCAATTGTAAACTTAAGTGCGGTTCTATGCGCTTTAGTTTGCTCATCAGTACTCGCGGCTGCACTCAATTGGTCTTTCACTTTCATTAAGGTAGACAAAGCAGCAGCCTTGCTTGCATTATCATAACCACCCTGAGAAGCAACAATAGCAGTAAGTGCTTTTACATATTCTGTTTGAAGATTTTGACGGAAAAGGTTAACGTTGCTTTTTAAATCGGCAGCAAAGATATAGTCAGAAAGATCATTCAAAACACTGGCAACTGAATAGGTATTGCCATACAGGCCGCTGTTGTTAATTCTGCTCAAAGTTGATGGGTGTAACAACTGCGCAAGCGTATTCATTTGTAGTAATAAAAAGGTGTTTTGAGGTTTAATATCTTCATTATTTCCAGAGAAACCAAAGCCTCTGCGTTGTATTTGCAGGTAAGGGAACAGGTCTTTATCGGCATCAAAAGCATCAGGAGCAAATACATATTTACTCAATAGCGCTAAAGATTTCTTCTGGTAGGCTTCAGGTACAGGGGTAAAAGGTGCCGTTGAAGTTTTCTGACCAACAAAGCTCCTGTCAACATATACCCCACCAACAAAACGGCTTAATGCTGTAGCCATACTTAACCGTTGTCCGTTAAGTTGCAGGTAACGGCTACGAAGTTCCTGGTAGCTTTGGTTTGGTTTACTGAACCTGGATTTCAATTTCGGGATCATGGTATTGATCAGCTTTAGCCTGTCTTCGCCATAAGCAACCATATCATTGGTCTGGTCATTCACATTCACCCTTGGGTCTATACCCCCACCCGGACTACGCATATCATCTGCATCATTGCCAAATGCAAGTTGGGGATCTATACTCCTACTTAATATTTTATTTAATCCTGCTTCTTCATCAGCCTCTTTAAACGGCGTATAACCGTACTCAATAGCCCATAGATCATAAGGGCCAGCCTTTGTAGTATAATAATCGCCTTGTTTACTGCGATCAGAACTCACATTGATTGCCGGATAATCCATTACAGATCCTTGCAAACCTATTTTTCGAGTTAGTTTAACATCATTCATTTGTGCCGGACTAAGCATTTGGCTGGCCTTCATGTTGTGGTTTAATCCTAAGGTATGGCCCATTTCGTGCATAATCAGATAATACAGGAATTCCTTGTGCATTTCCTTAATGGTCTCTGCTCTTTTAGCTTCTGTCATATCTGCGTCCAAGACCTCAATGGCCGATAACCCGGCTTGATATTGCAAACTCAAATCCTGAGCAAGGGCACAGGTAGCCATGTGGTTTTTGTTGTAACGCATACCTTGCTGGGTTTCAGCCAATGCTTCGGTTGGTCTTTCCCACGGCAAGGGCATTGCGGCAGCATTGCCTCCATTATAAAGCTCGTCGGTTACTGCTACACCAGCACCAGAACGCCATTCAACAGTAATATCAGCACCAAGGATTTGTCCGTTCAAGGGATTATAGAAACTCGGGCCAATTGCGCCGTATGACGGGTAAGCTGAAGAAACCCAGCGAATCACATTGTAGGCAATATCTGACGGATCCCAGGTTACATGATCTGGCATTTGTTTCATAACAATCGCATTTTTAAAACCTGCTTTTTCAAATGCTTCGTTCCATTTCTCTCCGGCTTCTTTAATAATTGGCCGATATTCTAAGGGTGTAGTGTTTTCAATCCAGAAAACAATAGGCGCTACTGGCTCACTTAATTTAGCAGATGGATCTTTTTTCTTTAAATTCCAACGGCTAATAAAATCTTTATATGGTGTGGCAGAAAGAGAGGTGAGGTTATCAACCTCTGCTCCAAAATAGCCTACTCTTGGATCATCTCTACGTGGACGGAAGTCATTTTTAGGAACTTCAAGGAATGAATGTTGCATTTTTACCCTCACATACCTGGCGTCTGTAATGTCTTTTCCTCCTCCGTTAAATGGCATCGGGTTATCATAAGCAAGATCCACCACAACATCAGTATTGCCTAGAAAAGATTTTACTGCTATATATTTAGATTTAGAAGTATTTAGGTTACCCAGATTAAACATAGCACCGGATGGTAACCCTGGCGGGTAATTTGGTTTTATAGGGTCTAGCTTGTCACTAATAAAAAGCCCATCTACCGGTATTAGATAGCCGCCTTCATCATTTGCAATATATTTATCTGCATAAAACACTGCGTCAGAGACGTCAACATTTGCTGCTTTACTTACCGGATTAGCTTTATCATAGTAGAAATTGGTATTTTCCCTAAGGAATTCAATCTTATCATCGGCTTTGCTGATATGAAACAAGATGGTGCTTCTAATCATGTTCTGGTTTAAGAACAGGGTAGTTGGTCCGCCCATAGAAAAGCTTTGGTAGATATAAGACTTACCCAACTGATCCTTCTTTACATACATCTGTAAGTTACCCGTAACGGTATCTTTATATAGGGTAAATAAGCCATCTATTTTCTTGCTTGATTTGATTTTCTCTGTGATGCTAGCCTTAACAGGCAGAGCAATAACTTTTTTAACGGAATCAACCGTCTTTTCTAACGCGTTTTTCTTATCCTGAGCGGAAGCGCTAAATGCAAACAGAGTGATTACAGCAAACGACCATATATGTTTTTTCATGCGAATATTTTTTCACCTAAAATAGCAATTTTCAAGTCCAAAGTAAAAACCAATCTACATTTTATTAGGCGAATAGCTAATAATCGAAATTGCATGAGAAAATGCAAGAGTTATTGATGCTTTTAGCGCTATTTAACGCTAAAGGAAACATATCGTGTCTTTATTGATCCTACAAATTGATTTTTAACCAAAACGCTGATTTTGTATCCGGTCATATTCTTTTACATAATCGGGATTTTCTGTTCCCATTACTTTATCCCAAAACCTAAAGTAAAGACTATAATTTCCTTTGAATTTACTGTGATGAAGGTTATGATAAGTTGAAGTATTACTTATCTCAAAAAGAAAAGAATTTCTAAACCATTTAGGCGTAACCTCATATCCCAAGTGCCCATAAACGTTAATCATAAATCCAATTAGCACAAACAGGCCAATACTGATGCCGTGCATAGGTATGATCATTACAATAACAAGCAATATGGCACCCTCAGTAATGGCTTCAAAAAAATGAAAAGAGTAGGATGCCCAAGGAGAAGGATTTACGGATTTGTGATGCACTAAGTGCGTGTATTTAAATAGCTTGGGATGATGCAGTAACCTATGCATCCAGTAAAAATAAGTATCATGAACGATTAGGCTGACAATTACTGCGGGAATTATAAACCACATCCCATAGTCTGCAATGTTTTGTAAACCATTGTATATGAGGTAAAAGATGTAAATAGCACCAAGTAGGCAATGATTGACATTACTGCTGTACTTTGCATTGAATGCAAAATCTCTCTTACGTAATCCGTTTGAGTTGGCTTTTTATTTTGGATTTTGGATTTAATGAATTTCGGATTCATCAGCCAATAAAACATCAAGAAAGGTACGCCAGCCACAATAAAATACCTTATTGCTGATATTGAGAATATTTTAAATAAAACATTTACGAAATTTTCTACCATAAGACTGAGTTACGCTTTTTTTTTATTACTAATACTTTGAGACGCGTAAAATACCTGTTATAAAGTGATTCTCCTGTATTTTAATGATAGATTTAGCCACTTAACTAAATTTTATGAAGAAAATTCTACTCAGCCTGGCTTTGGTATTTTCTGCTACACTAATCTTTGCCCAACAAACTTATCCTGTTAATGGTTCTTATGACGTAAGACAGGGTTTATTTGCTTTTACAAATGCAAACATAGTAGTTAGCGCTAACCAAACCATTAAAAATGGTACTTTATTAGTAAAAGGTCAAACAATTCAATCTGTTGGTATCGGAACAGCCATACCGAAAGGCTATGTGGTTGTTGATCTTAAAGGGAAATTTGTTTACCCCTCTTTTATTGATGCGTTTACATCGTATGGCTTAGCCGAAGAGGCAGCAGCAGCTGGTCGGGGTTTTAATGGTGGGGGTGGCCGTCAATCTATTTTTACCTCAACTAAGAAGGGCGCCTATGGCTGGAATGAAGCCATCAGACCTGAGACTCAAGTAAGCAATATATTTGCCGGCGACTTCAAAAAAGCCGAAGATTTACGTAAAGCGGGTTTTGGAAGTGTTAACGCAATTAACCGGGATGGTATTGCCAGAGGCACATCTGCAGCTGTAACCCTTAGTGACGAAAAAGAAAACAGTACGCTACTTAGTGCTAAAGCGTCTGCTAATTATTCCTTTAACAAAGGCACTTCTCAAAATGATTATCCTACTTCATTAATGGGTTCCATTGCCTTATTGCGTCAAACTTATTATGACGCACAATGGTATGGTAAACAGAAAGAAGAATACAATATTTCCTTAGCTGAATTTAACAATCAGCAAAATATCCCTCAGATATTTGAAACCGATGGATGGCAAAATGTTCTTCGCGCAGATAAAATTGGAAAAGAGTTTGGCAAGCAATACATTATCAAATCTGGTGGAGATGAATATCAGCGCATTGATGCCGTGAAAGCTACTGGCGCCAGCCTAATTGTACCTATCAATTTTGCAAAAGCCTATGATATGGAAGACTCCGTAGAAGCAAGAAGTATTACGCTTGCTCAAATGAAAGGGTGGGAGCTTGCACCTACCAATCCTGCCGTTTTAGAAAAAGCCGGCATTAGGTTTTCCCTGACAGCTTTTGGGTTAGAAAACATAAAAGATTTCTGGACTAACATTCGCACTGCAATAGATAACGGTTTAACAGAAAAGCAAGCCCTGTTATCAATTACAGAAATTCCGGCTGGGATGATAGGGATTTCTGATAAAGTAGGAACACTAGAAAAAGGTAAACTAGCCAACTTCATTATCACATCTGATAGTTTATTCAAAAAAACAAATGTTATAGAAGAAAACTGGGTGCAGGGCAAGCGTTTTATTTTGGTTAAAAAAGACGCTTTCGGTCTTACCATTGCACCAAAAGACAGTTTGAATAAGCCTGTGGTGAAGAAACTTGATACTAAAAAGCCTATTGTTACGGGTCAGTTGATTTATCCCTTTTCTGCTTTTGGAAATGCAACTAAACCAGCCCAAGAGACCGTACTATTAAAAAATGCTACCGTATGGACCAATGAGAAAGAAGGCATTTTACAAAATGCAGATGTATTAATAGAGAATGGCAAGATTAAAGCGGTTGAAAAAAACCTGGACGCTGGTAATGCAAGAGTTATTGATGCTACAGGAAAACACATTACTGCAGGCATGATTGATGAGCACTCGCACATAGCAGGTGCGGGCGGCATCAATGAGGGTGCTCAATCTTCTTCGGCTGAAGTAAGAATTGCAGACATCATTAATTCTGAAGATGTGAATATTTATCGCCAGCTGGCTGGGGGGGTAACTACATCTCATATTTTACATGGGTCTGCAAACCCCGTGGGCGGACAATCTCAACTGATCAAATTGCGTTGGGGCAAGCTCCCTGAGGAATTAAAGTTTGCAGGTGCGGATGGTTTCATCAAATTCGCATTAGGAGAGAATGTTAAGCAAAGTAATTTTGGAACAGGTGCACGTTTTCCTGTAACAAGAATGGGCGTGGAACAATCTTTTGTGGATGAGTTTACCCGTGCAAAGGAATATAAAGCGGCACTTGCTGTTAAAGGAAATAGCGTACGCAAAGACTTAGAGCTTGATGCTATTGTTGAAATTCTGGATAATAAGCGCTTTATTACCTGCCACTCTTATGTACAATCTGAAATCAACATGCTCATGAATGTTGCAGATAGTCTTGGCTTTAAGATTAACACATTTACTCACATTTTGGAGGGTTATAAGGTTGCCGATAAAATGAAAGCTCGTGGTATTGCTGCATCTACTTTTTCTGATTGGTGGGCTTACAAAATAGAGGTTGCAGAAGCCATACCGTATAATGGTAAGATTATGCATAACGTAGGTATTACCACTGCATTCAATTCCGATGACGCTGAAATGGCGCGGAGGCTAAATCAGGAGGCTGGAAAAGCTGTTTTATATGGTGGCGTGTCTGAAGAAGATGCGCTTAAGTTTGTAACGCTAAATCCTGCAAAAATGCTTCATATTGACAACAAAGTAGGGAGTCTAAAAGCTGGCAAAGATGCAGACATTGTGGTTTGGTCTGATCATCCGTTATCTATTTATGCAAGGGCTGAAAAGACTTTTGTTGATGGTATTGCCTATTGGGATATGGACCGTGACGCACAGGTTAGAAAAGATCAAAAAATAGAGCGTACTCGCTTGATCCAGAAAATGTTAGATAGCAAAAAAAGTGGCCTTAAAACACAACGTCCGTCTCGAGAAGCGCCACGCTTATACAACTGCGAATCACTTGAAGATTATTCTGCTGAATTAAATGAACTAGAAAGGGCCCATTCTCATGAATAAATATATTTTAACCCTGCTCCTGGCAGGTTTAGGTTTCGGTGCTTTTGCACAGGCAAATATTTATCCTGCCAAAGCCCAGGATAAAAAAATAGCTATAATGGGTGCAAAGCTGCACTTAGGTAACGGTCAGGTAATCGAAAATGGTTACGTGATGTTTGATA
This sequence comes from Pedobacter sp., assembly GCA_025351765.1. Classification (GTDB taxonomy): domain Bacteria; phylum Bacteroidota; class Bacteroidia; order Sphingobacteriales; family Sphingobacteriaceae; genus Pedobacter. The sequence goes on along the minus strand of JANXVH010000129.1, from coordinate 42,317 downwards.
AAGGAAAGATAACTGCAGTTGGCGATGCCACCGTTGCAAAGTTTGACTTAACAGGCGTGAATGTGATTACCGCTAATGGTAAACATGTGTACCCGGGATTTATTGCCCCGAATACAAATTTAGGCTTGACAGAGTTTGAGGCGGTAAAGGCTACGCTTGATTTTGAGGAAATTGGCAACTTTAATCCGCATATCCGATCATTGGTTGCTTATAATACCGACTCAAAAGTTCCTGCAACATTAAGAAGCAACGGGATTTTAATGGCGCAGATTACACCTCAGGGTGGAACCATATCAGGAAGCTCGTCTGTAGTTCAGCTGGATGCCTGGAACTGGGAAGATGCCGCCATTAGAAAGGATGATGCACAACACATGAAATGGCCGGCTACCCCAGCATTTAGAGGTTTGGGCAGAGCAGGAAGTCCGAGTCAAGATGAAATCCAAGAGCGTATACAAGCCTTGATTAACGAATTAGACCAGCTATTTACTGAAGCAAAAGCCTATAAAGAGACTGATAAACCAGCTTTTATAAATGCGCGCCTTGCGGCCATGGGGCATCTTTTTGATGGAAAAGAAAAGCTTTTCATAGCAGTTGATTCTCAAAAAGATATAATAGCAGCAGTAAAGTTTGCCAAAAAATATGGGATTACACCTGTAATTGTTGGAGGTGATGAGGCCTATCTAGTCATTCCGTTCTTAAAAGAAAATGGAATTACGGTTATCGTTAAACAACCACATGCTTTGCCAGTTAACAATGACGATGATGTAAACATGCCGTATAAAAATGCAGGCATACTAGCTAATGCAGGCATTGAAGTTGTGGTAAGTATAGAGGGTTATTGGCAACAAAGAAACCTTCCGTTTATGGCAGGTACTGTAGCAGCATGGGGACTTGATAAGGAAAAAGCCTTGCAAACAATAACACTTAATACAGCTAAAGTTTTGGGCATAGATAAAACAACAGGAAGTTTAGAAATTGGGAAGGATGCTACCTTATTTATCTCTGCTGGCGATGCATTGGATATGAAAACAAACAAAGTAGAGCGTGCTTTTATTCAGGGAAGAGATATCAACCTGGATAATTTGCATAAGCAATTGGACAAAAAGTTTAGCGATAAATATAGCGCTGATAAAAAATGAGACATAAAAAAGAGTGGCCCTATCCGGGGCCACTCGATTTTAACTAACTTATTATTCATAAAAAAACTGGCTGTTGGGGAAGGAGTCGAACCTTCAAGGGGTAGTTAGCTACAGTTCAAAAATTAATTTGTGGTCAACCCATAAACTGCGTTTATCCATTGGTCCCCACCACCGAGACAAGGAGGCGTGTCTGCCAATTTCACCACCCAACATTATATAAAGAACAATAATCACAAATAGCAATCTCCTATCTGTTTTGCTGTAGGGGAAGGAGTCGAACCTTCAAGGAGTAGTTAGCCCTTACGGGTTTCCCAATTCTCCACCACCGAGACAAGGAGGTGCGTCTGCCAATTTCACCACCCTACAGAGTATAAGCATATTTTAAAGCACTATTTTTTTATTACCGCTTGATACAAATGTAACAACAACCCTATAATGTTGCAAATATTTTAAACATATTATTTTATTTTTACCATATTAATAATTAAATTTGGTTTTAGTTGCCATATATTAAAATGATGCTTAAAAAAGAAAACCAAAATTTAGAAATTGATAACCTGGATATTGACATCCTGAAACAATTGATGCTAGATGCCACTAAACCCTATACAGAAATCGCTAAAGATTTGATAGTTTCAGGCGGAACAATTCACGTAAGAATGAAAAAACTGCATGAAATGGGCATTATAAAAGGTTCTCACCTCATCATTGATCCGCAAAAAGCGGGTTACGATATTTGTGCCTTTTTGGGTATTTACCTGGAAAAAGGGATTCAGTATAAAGATGCAGTGGCTCAATTAAGTAAGATAAAGGAAGTAGTAGAGCTTCACTATACAACTGGATCATATAGCATGTTTGCAAAGATTATTTGTCGGGACACCGGGCATCTTAGGCATGTTTTGAATGAAGAGATTCAGGCTGTTCCAGGTATTCAAAGAACCGAAACGCTGATCTCCTTAGAAGAAAGCATCAGAAGACAAATTGAATTGTAAAATTACAGGAGGCAGTTGCCTCCTATAATTTATTTAAACATATTTTTTAATGCCTCCAGTTTCAACTGCAGATCTCCGTCTGCATTCTTTTTTTCTTTAGGAAGCGCTTTAGGATTTTGCTGATTTGTGGGCTGCCTATGCTGCTGCGGCCGCGGTTCCCTAGTTATATTTTTTGGTATTCCGTTAGGTTTCTTTTGTTCCTGCTTTTGTTTTGGGGCAGCTATTTCCGTTTTCATAGACAAGGAAATTCTTTTTCGTGCTAAGTCTACTTCAACTACTGTAACCTCAACTTTCTGATGAACCTTAACTACATCAGCCGCATTGGAAACAAATTTATTAGACAGGTGACTGGTATGAACAAGGCCATCCTGGTGAACACCAATATCAACAAAAGCACCAAAATTGGTAATGTTGGTGACCATGCCAGGAAGCTTCATGCCAACTTTTAAATCTGAGATTGCATTTACACCTTCCGTAAAACTAAAAGCTTCAAACTGTTCCCTCGGGTCTCTACCCGGTTTCGCCAATTCCTGCAATATATCATTCAACGTTGGCAATCCTATCTCTTCATTTACATATTGCTGCAATTTGATTTGTTTACGCAAATCTGCATCCCTCATTAGCTGGGAAACACTGCAGTTCAAATCCCTGGCCATTTTATTTACCAATTGATACCTTTCAGGATGTACGGCACTGGTATCCAGTGCATGTTCTGCATTTCTAATTCTTAAAAATCCGGCAGCTTGCTCAAAGGCCTTATCTCCAAGCCGGGGAACCTTTCTTAAACTATCCCGCGTTTTAAATGCCCCATGCTCATTACGATAGTTCACGATATTTTGTGCCAATTGCGGGCCTAATCCAGACACATAAGCTAATATTTGTTTTGAGGCTGTATTGAGCTCCACCCCCACCGCATTTACACAGCTCATTACGGTATCATCAAGGGATGCCTGCAGTTTACCTTGATCCACATCGTGCTGATATTGGCCAACACCTATAGATTTAGGATCAATTTTAACAAGCTCTGCCAATGGATCCATTAAACGGCGACCAATAGAGACGGCTCCACGAACGGTAATGTCATACTTTGGAAATTCCTCACGCGCCACATCTGAAGCAGAGTATACAGATGCGCCATTTTCATTGACCATAACAATTAGTACCTCAGGTATTGCCAACCCCCTTAAAAAAGCTTCAGTTTCTCTTCCTGCAGTGCCGTTTCCAATAGCAACTGCTTCAATTTTGTATTCAGTTACTAAGTTGTTTATAATTGTTCCGGAGTCTTTTACTGCCCTATTACCACTATGAGGATAAATGGTTGTGTTTTCCAGCAATTTACCTTGAGCATCCAAGCAAACAACCTTGCATCCCGTACGGAAACCAGGATCAATTCCCATTATGTTCTTCTCCCCCATTGGAGCAGCTAAAAGGAGTTGTCGGGCGTTTTCCGCAAATACACGAATTGCTTCTTCATCTGCCTTTTCTTTTGAAAGTCCGCGGATTTCGGTTTCCATTGCCGGCCCCAGCAAACGCTTATAGCTATCTTGTATGGCGAGTTTTATTTGTTTAGAACTTTCACTGTTATTTTTTATGAATTGCTTTTCAAGTAAAGCTATCGCCCCTTCTTCGGCAGGCATGGTATCTACTTTCAGCACATTCTCATTCTCTGCTCTTCTAATAGCAAGCAGGCGATGAGAAGGCGCGGTCTTTAGCGGTTCTTCCCAATTGAAATAATCTTTATATTTGACGCCATCTTGATCCTTACCCTTAATTAGCGTAGATTTAAGTATGGTTTGTTGCTGAAAGTATTTTCTCATTGATGTACGTGCATCAACATGCTCATTAATTAGCTCTGCAATAATATCTCTTGCCCCAAGCAATGCGTTTTCAATTGAATTTACCTCAAATTCTGCACTTAGATAATCTTTAGCCAGTTCTTCAGGTTTAGCATTGTCTTGAATTAGAAGTTTTATGGCTAGTGGTTCCAATCCTTTCTTTCTCGCTTCGGATGCTCTTGTTTTTCTTTTGGGCTTATAAGGAAGGTAAATATCTTCTATTGTAGCAATATTGACGGCAGCATTGATCTGCGACTCCAAATCAGGAGTAAGTTTATCAAGTGCAGACAATGCTTTTAGTATCGCCTCGCGGCGCTTATCTAGTTCCCGTAGCTGTAGCGTACGATCCCGAATTGTAGCCACCTGCACTTCATCAAGCGTGCCTGTCATTTCTTTACGGTAACGTGAAATAAACGGTACCGTAGCCCCATCGTCCAATAGCAAAACAGTTGCAGCCACCTGCTTTTCATTTATGCCCAATTCGGCAGCGATAATTCTCGAGTAATCACTCATTTTAATCTCTTATTTTATTTTAAAGCGCACCGGCGCCAAAAGTAAATAAAAAATCCCGCAGGCCTTTACCAGCGGGATCATATTTTTTTTACCGACAACTCCGTAAATACTTACTTCGTTACGTATAATACTTCTTTTACTGCTTTAACGACTCTCTCTGCATTTGGCAAACTAGCGGCAATAAGTGTTGGCGCGTATGGTAGAGGTACATCTGCACAAGTTATCCTAAGCACAGGGGCATCAAGGTAATCAAACGCATTCTTTTGAACATTGAACGCTATTTCTGATGAGATAGATGCCAAAGGCCATGCCTCTTCCACAATTACCAAACGGTTAGTCTTCTTTACAGATGCTAAAATGGTAGCATAGTCTATAGGACGTACAGTACGCAGGTCTATTACTTCAACACTAACACCTTCTTTAGTCAACTCTTCAACTGCAGGATTAACAACACGTGTTAACATTTTACCGAAAGTGACAATCGTAACATCAGTTCCCTCTTTAACAACATTAGCTTTGCCAATTGGCAGGTAATACTCTCCATCCGGAACTTCTCCTTTATCTCCATACATTACCTCAGATTCCATAAAAATTACAGGATCTGGATCTAATATTGATTGCTTTAATAAACCCTTTGCTTCATACGGAGTAGAAGGAACAACTACCTTTAATCCTGGACAGTTGGCATACCAGTTCTCAAAATTCTGAGAGTGCTGTGCACCAAGCTGGCCTGCATTACCGGTTGGACCGCGAAATACGATGGGAACAGAAAACTGGCCGCCACTCATTGATAATATTTTAGCCGCCCCGTTAATAATCTGATCTATTGCAACCAAAGAGAAATTGAACGTCATAAACTCAATAATAGGGATCAAGCCGTTCATTGCTGCCCCAATTCCGATTCCGGTAAAACCCAGTTCAGCAATAGGCGTATCAATAATACGTTTATCTCCAAATTCATCCAGCATACCCTGGCTAACTTTATATGCACCATTGTATTGCGCTACCTCTTCGCCCATCAAAAAAATGTTCTCGTTCTTACGCATTTCTTCGCTTAAGGCTTCACGTAAAGCTTCTCTAAATTGAATCTCTCTCATTATCTATGAAAATATTAATTGGAGCAAACTTAGATAAAATTGTGTTTATATGCAATTTTATCAATCTATGCATATTGATTGAAAGTAAAGTGTTACAATACGCTCAAATACCCTTAATCCAAGTTGAATTAAATCACTTATTTTTATGGTATTTATAACTTATCTTCCGAATAAGGTCTTATAAATAGAGTATTTGTAATTGTCTTCTACAAGACTGGGCTTAAAGTATGGCGTTTCAAATAGTTCCGTCAGCTTTTTACGCAACTCCTCCATAAATTGTGGTTTTAGCTCCTCAAGAAAGTCGCCGCTAAGACTCTGTTTTCCTGTTTTAAACCAAACCCCTTCCTGACTCATAGTTTTAACTACGTAAAGATTAGGCTCTACGCAGGTTTTTCCGGCAAACTGCTCATAAACATAAGTGTATATTAAAGTTTGAATGAGTGCTTTGTTAATGTGTTTTCCATCCGTGTTAAATAATTCTGCTATATCTTTAAATACCAACTTATCACTTCCTGTTTTGTAATCAATAATTTTGGTAATCCCATCCTTTAAATCAATACGATCTATGTAGCCAAATATTTTTACGCTTACTTCTTTTCCATTCAAGGGGAAGAAAAGCTCAGCTTCAACCTTTTGTTCCAGATTGATGATATTAAATGGCGCCTGCACTTCATCTTGATTTAATATTACGTTTACATAAGCATCTACTATTGCTAAAACAACCTTTTGCATGCCTTTATACTCAACAACGAAGTGTGGGTTTTTAAACATGACTGCTGCAAAAGCTTGCTGTATTAAGGCAGGCACCTTTTTTCTTCTTGCTTTAATTACTACTGCAGTTATGGTTTCACTTTTTAGCTCCTGGTAAAAGTATTCCATCACTTTATGAAGTATTGAGCCAATCTCGTTAGCTTCCACCACTGCACTTACCTCTTTCGGCTCTTTTATACCAGCAACGTAATTAAAGAAGAAATCAATCGGATTAGAAATATATTGAGTTAAAGCAGAGGGCGAAAATAGCTTCTTTTTGTCCAAATAAAGCTGCAAAGTTTCACGGATAAACTTATTGTTTTGCTTTTCGATCTGTACTGATTTGACCGGCGTAGCCTTTACATTTAGGCTAAGCTCGTGATAATTAAAGTTAAAGCCACTTTCGTAGGCAAGTTGCTTTAAAATCCTACTGGCCTCGCCTGATGTTGATTCGTCCGTTAAACTATTGTAAACTAAATTAATACTTTTTGCCCGCTGGATAAGCCTGTAAACCATGTATGAAGAAATTGCATCCAGATTTTCCAAAACTGGCAAACCATAAACCCGCCGTATACTGTCTGGTATAAAGCTATTCCCGATGGAAGATTTTGGAATTATCCCCTCGTTAAAGCCCAGTATAACTACCTTATCAAAATTTAGATTTCTGGTTTCCAGCAAGCCCATCACTTGTATACCATTCAGCGGATCCCCAGAAAGTGGAACAGCAACGGCATTAAGCGCTTTTTGCACCAGGTAAATAACAAAGGTTATATCTTCCGATTCAATATGCTTTCCAAAAGTATCATGCAGTCTATTTAATTCTTGGATGGTCTTTACAAAAAGTTCAGCGTCTATTCTTTTTAATGTTTTTGCGTTGGAAAGCCTATTGAGCACAAAGTCCAACACACTTAGTAAGTTAGAAACTACGTATTGAGGGCCGCCACTAGCACGATAAAAAACTTCAAACAACCCGCCTTGCTTCAGCAACCTATCATGAGATATTTCAACCTGATTTTCAATAAGCAATGCGGTTTGGATCTTATCCCGCATTCTTTGACTTAGACCAGTTAGCGGATGTGTTAAAAACGCTTCAACATTTTGGTAAGAGACCTTTTTACCTTTTAAAACTTCTAGTTGACTGTTTAACCAAAGGTCGGTTAACCCAAAAATACTTGAGGTAGATAAAGCAAATCCCATTGTAACGTTCAAGGCCACCTCTTGACCATGGTATTCCTGTGGGATGGTTTGTAAAGTGGGAATCAGCAGGCTTTCATCGGCCAAAACAACAACTGTTGTTCCAATTTCTTTATCCTCTAAATAATCCGACTCTAATATGTTATTCAAAATTTTAGCCTGTGCAGATTGTCCCTGCACTTTATAAACGTCTACCTGATGATTAGCAGACTTCATAAGACCAGCACGGCCTGTAAACTCATTCCGCAAACCTATCTGGTAAATGTTTTTTCTTAAAAAGAGTCCGGATTCCTGCAATGGATCGTCCAGATAATACGGGTCAGCATCAAAGTAAAATAAGGCACTTTCGGTTTCCTGCAACCTTGCAAATATCTTTGCTTCCGAATTACTTAGTGCATTAAAACCTATAAAAACAATCTTCCCCTTATTAAATGTTTTTATAAATTCCTGCGCGTTTAAATCAGATTCTGCCAGAAGCCGGTACATAGAACCATTAGTGATGTGTTGCTGCTCCTTTAATACCGCATGAAATTTGTGATAAAGCTTCGGCATTCGCCTCCACATTTTAATAAATAGCTCCTGTTGTTTCTTATGCTTTCCTTCAGAATACGATGTCCAGAATTGAGATAAGAATTTATACTGCTCCGGATTTAGGTAATCAAAATCCTGGTTAATAATAGAAATATCTTCCAGATCACGGTATAATTTGCCTGCATCCACAAGATCGATATCAATTTGATTGAAGTCGTTCAGCATGATCTTAGCTAATGGAAAGAACTTATAACTGCTAATGGGCTCCAGGTGTTCTTCTAACAGCAATTCATTATAAATTTTGTGCAGCGTAAAGAACTGCATGTAAAAATCTGACAATTTATAATTAGCTGATTCTGCAAAAAACTCTTGTATTGTATAAAAGGAAGGACTAAAAAAGGGCTTTTTTATGCAATTAGCTAAGTACTTCTGTAAGTATGAAACCGGTCTTTTATTATTAAATACGATGGAACAATGCTGTAATCTATCGCCAAACCTCTCCACTAAATCTTCTGCTACTTCTTGTAAAAAAGGCTTCATCATATTATACTAGCTTTAACTTGCCACTAACGGCATAAAACAAATAGGTCTTTATGTTATTGTGCCCCATTGACAATAGCAGATTTTTATAGGTTTTAACCTGCTCAATATGTTTATCGCTCTCATCAATGGTGAATTTATAATCAAGTATTATTATCTCATTATCATTAATTAAGAGGCGGTCTGGCCGATGCGTTTTGCCATGGACATCAACAATGCTCTTCTCGGTAATACTTTCCGTAGCATTGTCAAAAATCTGTTTCAAAGCGGGATTATCCAACACTTTCAAAACTGATGCCCGCAGATCCTCCCGCTCATCTTCCTGGATCATTCCCGCTAAAAGAAGATCTTCAATTACCACATTCACCTGATTTTCGTTACTTGCATTAGCCAGGATATCATGCAAAATGGATCCTTTCCTGCCAGATCGTTCTATATTTAGAACATGCTTTAAATGCTTTTCTTCAGAGGGAATATAAAGCTCGGCCAATCGGGTAGTGGTTGGATAACTGTTAAGCGTGATTAAATTCCGGCTTTCCTTTTTACTGTTCACACTTACATGCTCAACAATCTCATATACATTACTATCAAATTTGTCCTCAAAGCAATGGTTTAATACATCGCCGATATTAGATAGGTTGGTAGCCTCCTTTTTCGCCATTGTTGCCAGGTACAAATAATCTTTTGATCGCGTGGTTGCTACATACAGCATGTTTAAAGCGTCCATATTGTTATAAAGCAATTCCTCATAGTAAGCTTTAGCAATTACTGAATCTGCAAGAGCTTCATTATATCGTAATGGAATACCCCGTAACTCCTGGTAGACTGTCTCTTCAGATGAGACCCAAAAAGTAGTGTTTACTTTACCTTTTATCTCCCAATTGCAGAAAGGAACAAAGACAGCCCTAAATGCTAATCCTTTCGATTTATGTATGGTAACAACCTGTATCGCATCTGCTCCCTCGGGAGAAGGTAGCGACTTCAATATTCCCTCTTCTTCCCACCATGTTAAAAATGCGATTATACCCTTCTCTCCAAGTTTATTGGCATGTGCACATAAATCCCTAAAGGCAAGTAGATAAGGTAAATGCTCCGCTAGATTTTTCAAGCCATAGCATTCAATAAGCATTTCGATAAGCTCAGCAAGAGGTAGTTGTATCCAATTTTGCCAGTTATCGCATAGTACTTTTGGCAATGTCGTTTCAAGATCTGTAAGCCCCGTAGTATTTAGATGCAAAAAATGATTAGGGTCTGCATCTCTGTCATGAAGCGCATGATAAAGCGCAATGCAGTTTGCCTTATATAAAGCAATTTGCGACTCCAACCCTATTAGCATTCGAAGTGTATTGATAATCAACTTTACCGCCTTGTTATTAGCAATTAATAAAGCATCCCCAGATAATACGGGCAAACCCTGCTCCATTAATTTCTTGACCGTTAGCAATGCCTCACTATTGGACCTTACTAGTATGGCTATATCTTTTAGCGGGTACTGCAACACTTCTTTTAGGTAATAAATCTCTTCTATAATATCATTTAAGGCAAGGTCTCTGAAAACAGTTTCAGTAAAGCGGGCTTCATTAGGAGCGTCTTCCTTCCCAAACTTTTTAATTTTAACTGTTCCTCCTTTTAGGGTACTAGAAGCGAAGTTTTGATTAGAGCCTTCATAAATATCAGTAATGATCTGTTCATAATTTTGTTCCTTCCACCAGGTAGCGATACTTTCGTTACGCCCCAAAATATTTTGATTCAACTCTTGTTGTAACGTATGCGGAAGGGTATGATACAAATAATTGTTAAACGTAATAATGTTCTCCGCACTGCGATAGTTTTCAGACAAACTATCTTCTAGTACGTTTACGGCACCGATATCTGATTTCGCATGTTTATGCAAAATATTCCAATCCCCATTTCGCCACCGGTAGATAGATTGCTTAGTATCACCTACTATAAGGTGATCTATCATATTTTCAGTTGGTGTTGCAATGGCGTTAGACAAGAGGGATTTAAAACTTCCCCACTGACTGGTGGATGTATCCTGAAACTCATCGAACAAAAAATTCTTGTAGCGGTTACCAACTTTTTCCCATATAAAAGAGGGATTATCTCCTGCATCTTTGGTTATCTCGGAGATTAGCTTTTGCGCGTCGCTGATCAATAGGTTTTCATTCTCGCTTCTATACTGCTTCAGCAGCACGGCTATTTCCTGCATCAAACGCAGGTAATAAAGGTTTTTATTAAAAGCAACAGCTAAACCGTACTTAGGCATATTAGCCAGGTAATGGGCTTTAATTGCTTTTAAAAGCGGATTAATTGCTTGATAAACAACATCTATATGGCTGTTTTTTTGAAACCATTCTGTCGGCTCGTCTATGTAGTTAAATAACGAGTCCACCTTAGAAAGGTCGCCTCTTGCAATTAAGATAACTTTAGTCAATCCGCTACGAGATTTTCCTTTCAGCACATCTGTTTTTACATCATATTGTTCTAATAATTGATGAATGCTTGTTGCAAGAGTAACAATATGATTTTCAAAATTGCTAATTTCCTCCCGTGTAACTTGGGCATATTTCTTAAAAAGTTCGCCTATATTTTCGGCACCCAACTGTTCTACCGCCGACTCGAATAGTTGGAATCGTTCCGTAAATATTTCTCCTATTAGGCTATATAACTCTATTTTGTAATTCCAGCTTTTGTTATCTTTAATCCTTTCAATGGCAAGGTCAATAACCCATTGTAAAAGCTGCTTGTTGTGGTCAAGCGCCCCATCCAGCTTGGAAACCAGATCGTCTTTTACTTTGTTATAATTCATTTCTAAACTATAATCGGCATTAAGGCCAAGCTCAAAAGCAAAGCCTCTAATCACCTTTTGTACAAACCCATCAATTGTACTTACAGAAAAACGACTATAATCATGGAGTATTTTACGGTAGATTTGATCAGCTTTCAAATGCAGATCATGCGTGCTCATTGCAGGATGTGCCTGTAATACCAACAATCTATAATCATCTATTTTTTTTGAGCCGTCACCTTTGGCTAAACCTTCCAGCACTTCCAAAATCCGGCTTTTCATTTCCTCAGTAGCTTTATTTGTAAAAGTTACGGCCAGAATTTCCCTGTATTTAGTTTCACTGGAAAAAAGAAGCGTTAAGTAATGAGCTGTTAAACTGAAAGTTTTGCCAGATCCTGCAGATGCTTGTAAAATTTTTAAAGGCTGTTGAGGCATAGCAGTAAAGCTACAAAATAGTTACTCCCCGTCGCCATATTTAAAAGAGCCATTTACAGTTACAGGTAATTTACCACTAGCAATGATTTGGTTTTTTAATACTGATGCGGCGGCTTGCTGCATAAAATCTTCCTTTTGATAAGCTACAATAAGCCCTTTACTATTTTCCAAACCAGGCAATGCAGCCAGATTATAAGGATTGGTAAAAAGAACAAATAAAGCACCTTTTTTAACCATATCACTAATCATCATTTTCAGATCGGCGCTGAGCACCATTCCGGTTCCTGGGCGGGCTCGTGTATCATGTATACCAACAATAACTTGCTCAAATTCTGGAAGACCAGTAAATACTTTAGCTATATCATTTGCAGTTGCATTTTTATCTAGTGAATAATAAACAGACCTTTGATAATAAGTGCCCAAGCTACGCTGAAAAGTAGTTATACCAGATGTGCCAATACTGATAATGGCTGTCTTCTTTTCTTTTAACAGTCTTTGCATAGACTCTTTACCCCTTAAAACCGTCATGGAAGCATCAGCAAGTTGCTTCAGTAAAGCTAAACTTGTAGGCCTTGTTACGTCCTGTACAACATTTTGCGTCATTATAGTATTTCGTTTGTTTAATCCGGCCCAATATTTTGCGGTTAGGATTTTCTTTACACTTTCATCAATACGTTCCATGGTGAGCCGCTTTTGTCTTATTGCTTTTCCTACCAATTTAATAGCCCTACCGCTATTTTCAGAAAGCTCAATGATATCATTGCCAGCAATTACTGCCATTACATCCGCTTCTCCATTTTTAAAATATTTAACTACACCTTTCATACCCATAGCATCTGATATGATCAGCCCTTTAAACCCAATCTCCTCTTTCAATATTTCGGTAACAATAGGTTTTGACAAAGTAGAAGGCATATTAGGTGTATTGTCTAGGGCAGGAATATTCATGTGGGCAATCATAACACCTGCCGCCTCTGCTCTGATCAGTTCACGAAACGGATAGATCTCTAAGCTGTCCAGTCTAGCCTTACTAAATTTTAGCTGTGGTAAATCGTAATGCGAATCCACATCAGTATCCCCATGACCAGGAAAGTGCTTAAGACTAACCAACAATCCACCATCCTGCATACCCTTCATGTAGGCAGCCGCCTTGTTAGCTACATTATATTTATCTTCCCCAAAAGAGCGGTAATTGATTACTGGATTTTTCGCATTATTGTTCACGTCTACGTCAGGTGCCAAATTAAGTTGAATACCTACCCGGTGGTAATCTTTAGCTACTTCCAATCCCATCTGATAAATCAATTCTATATTTTGTACAGCCCCCAGTGCCATTTGATAAGGATAAGAAACCGCACTATCCAAGCGCATACCTAATCCCCATTCGCCATCAGAAGATATCAAAAGAGGTACTTTAGCGCTAGATTGGTATTTATTTGTCAGAATAGCTTGTCTTCCTGGACCGCCCTGAAAAAAAACCACCCCACCCAAGTGTTCTTTTCTAATTACGTTTCCAACTGAGTCTTCATAAGCTTGCCCTAGATTTGTATGCGCCCTTACAAAAAACAATTGAGCAATTTTTTGTCTTTTGTTAAGTCTGTTAAAAACAGAATCAACCCATGGGTTTGGTTGTGAAAGTGTTTGTATGTAAGAATTGTTTCTTATTTGACCAGTACATAAGGAAGCTGCAAATAAAAATGGTAGGGTAAGATATTGCTTAATTGTCATTTAAAGGAGTTAAATATTTCAAAGTTAAGTAAAAACCATGGCTAAAAAAGAGCCGTTTGTAGTTACAGGCAGCTCATAATGACATAAAAAAAGCCGCTTGATCAGCGGCTTTTCAATGTTTTTAAATCGGTTAAAATTTAACACCAACACCTACAGAAAATACTTGGTTCCTATATTCAGGAGTTTCTGAAGTACCATCCTCATTGTTTTTTTGGAAATCCAAAGCATAACGGCCATGGATATCAAACTTGTTATTAATATCATAACGGAAACCGATCAAGCCACCTAGTAAACTTTTTTTGAAACGATCTGAGTCATTCTCAATGATTGTCTGCTCTGCGGCTCCGAAACCATTTTCAAACTTATTTTTGGTTTTAGTTAGAAAAGAAACCTGCGGACCAACTACTAAATTTAAACCGCTTCCGCCAAGATTAATACTTGCTAAAATTGGAATGTCAATAAAGCTTGTAGTTTGCGTAAACTTACCAAATGTATTTGTTGCTTTGTATCCCTTAGTAGCGTATAAAAGTTCTGGTGTAAAAGCCAAACCCTTAATCAATGGTATATCTACCGTTATACCAGCATTAAAACCAGGGTTAATTTTGGTATCAAAGTTATTTTTACCGTTTCCCTTAATAATATCAGGAAGATTCAATCCTGCTTTTACACCTAACCTTACTTGTGCACTTGCAGCCGTTGCTGCGAATAAGCCAATTGCTAAAATAAATATCTTTTTCATGTGTTTAATTTTTTTACAGACTATGAAAGAAATGTGCCATGATTTGAAATCTGAAATTAAAAACAGCATAAAACGCTGTCTAAACCCTTCTTGGTGGTCTTTTGATAGCCATATGAAGGTATTCTTAAGATTGGCAGAAGGAAATTTCGATGTATCAAATTAAATACAGAATTATCATTCTGCGGTCAATGCTATCATTCTTTCCTGCATGTTTAATAAAGACCAATGACCTTAAAAATTAAGGTCAGCTTAAACATGAACGATATTATCGCCCACTCCCTGATTAAAGGGAATGGTTATTTCTGTTCGCGATGCAAAATTTCTTTCAAAGGAAGGCTATCAATATTCTTATTCAGCAACTCTCCTCCTTTTAACTCAAATAATTTTTCAAACAACACTACCTTCTCATGCGGGATATCCTGTTTTGCATCTACAAGCATATTCCTATAGTTATGAAAAGTGTTTAAAGATATATTCAATAACTTAGGTAATTCTTTCATTGCCTGTTGATGATCCGGCAAATTATATTTAAGCAAACATTCATTGATTTTATACTTTCTTATTTGCCCGTGTTTAACCACGGTTCTCGACTTTCTTTCCATGAATAAATAGTTATTTAATATGTAAGCGATATTTAAAATTAACGTCCTGTATTTATCACCGTGTATCCTAAATTTTATTTATTTTTACCAAAATATTATCAAGAGTCGTCACGATTTTATTAAACAATATTACTTAATTTATTACGCACTATAAAAATAATACTTAATTTTTTATGTCTTTAAAAGAAATTGTAGACGCCATTCTTAAAGAAAAAAAACTAACTAAGGGATGGTTAGCCGACAAGGTTAAAATGAAACCGGACGGATTCAGGCTAGCGCTTGCCAAGCATTCCATTAAATTTAATGAGCTATCTCGTATGGCCGAAGCTCTTGAAGTGTCACCATCTATATTTTTTCCCGTAACACTGAAATCATACGATGATAAAAACTTAAATAATTACGTATTAGCTGCGGATGAAAACGCACATTATATCGATGATTTCAATAAAAACGAAATAAGTACCATTAAATTTCAGAACAAAAAATTAAAAGAAGAGGTTTTGATTCTGAAAGAACAGCTTCATGACAAATCTAAAATCATAAAGCTTTTGGAAGAAAAAAGCAAATAGGAAGTTCGTTTTGAATGATGTTAAGTTGACCATTGAATTTCACAAATAGCTTACACTCGGCATTTTATTAGGGGGATTTTCTCTTAAAAGGACACACCAAACAAGAAAGATACAACTATTCTTACATTGCTTAAATTCCTTTAAAAAGTTGTAATTAAATGATGGTGAGATAAATAATTATAAAAATTAAAAGGTATTAAATATATTTTTTGATATATTCACTTCGCAAAACCAATCAAATATAAACTCATAAATCAAAAAAACCTTATGGACAACTTTCAAAAAGTGAAAGATCTTGTGGATATAATCCAAAAAGATGCAGAAAAATTTTACCACGGTGGCAATGGTGCAGCAGGTACTCGCATACGTAAGGGGATGCAGGATTTAAAAAACCTAGCAACCGAAATCCGCAAAGAAATCACAGAAAAAAAGAACTCCAAATAATTCATCCAATTATTGGGAACGAAAAAGGGCTATCTTGAATATCAAGACAGCCCTTTTATTTACGAGTCCATTCTATATATTCTATAAAACTACACCTTCCACCTCCTAAATGAAACAATAATAGCTTTCTACGTTATGCAGAAGGCCATTATACAATTTACTTGGCGGAGAGTGAGAGATTCGAACTCTCGATACCCTTTTGAGGTATACACACTTTCCAGGCGTGCTCCTTAAACCACTCGGACAACTCTCCTTTTGAAGGATTGTAAAAGTAGCTAAATTAATCGATAACCGTAACCTTAAGCATATTCGTTTTACCTTTTTGCTCCATTGGTATAGCAGCTGTATTGATAATAACATCACCCTTCTTAACTAATTTATATTCTTTAAGAAGATTATTAACATCCAATATGGTTTCATCAGTACTTTCGAATTTGTCATAATAAAAACCTTGTACACCCCAAATAAGACTTAAGCTATTTAGCAAACTCTTGTTGCTGGTAAATATATATGTAAGTGCTTTAGGCCTATGGCTCGAGATTTCGAATGCGGTGTAACCACTAACGGTTAATGAAACAATACCAACGGCGTTGGTTTGTTTAGACAAGAAACAAGCAGAATCACAAACCGCATCACTTAAAAAAGTTTCAGCCTTGGGCTTAAGGAATTTTTCAGGATGAAAGGGATAATTATTGTGTTCTATATTTTGAATGATCTTTTGCATTGTCTCAATAACGATAAGCGGAAACTCACCAACCGAAGTTTCGCCACTTAACATCACCGCATCAGCACCATCCAAAACAGAGTTGGCAACGTCATTCACCTCAGCACGTGTTGGTCTTGGTGTGGTAATCATGCTCTCTAGCATTTGCGTAGCCACAATAACTGGTTTAGATGCAGCGCGACATTTTTGAACAATCATTTTTTGAAGCAATGGAACTTCTTCCATCGGCATTTCTACTCCAAGATCTCCGCGAGCAACCATCACACCGTCTGATACAGCAATAATTGCATCAATATTAGCAATAGCTTCAGGTTTTTCAATTTTCGCAATAACTCTTGCTGTTTTGCCTCTTGCAGCAATAATATCTTTTAATTCGGTAATATCTTCAGCATTTCGAACAAACGAAAGTCCAATCCATTCTACGTCATTGTCAAGTACAAAATCAAGATTTTCTCTGTCTTCTGGCGTTAGTGAAGGGATGGATACTTTGGTATTAGGAAGATTAACCCCTTTCCTGGAAGTAAGGATACCACCATGCACTACTTCACAAACTACCTCGTCTTTAAAATTAGTCTCCAGAACGCGCATTTGAAGCTTTCCATCATCCAAAAGAATAATTTCACCTGCTTTTACATCTTGTGGAAAAGTATCATAAGTAATGTAAATACGTTCTTCATTACCAATACATTTTTGTGTGGTAATAATGGTTTTGCTTCCATTCACTAGATTTATACCTCCATCTTGTACCATACCGATACGAATTTTGGGTCCTTGAAGATCCGCAAGGATACCTACATTGTAGCCGTATTTCTGGTTCAGTTCCCTAATGGTATCCAGTACGGCCTGATGATCTGCCTGAGATCCGTGAGAAAAATTTAAACGACAAACGTCAAGTCCTGCGTTAAACATGCTATATAAAACTTCAGGTTTGGCTGATGCAGGACCTAAGGTGGCTACGATTTTTGTTCTTGAATGAAATGGTTTCATTAGGTTATTAATATAATTTTGTCTGATATTCTAACTTCAAATATAGTGTATTTAATACACCAACAATATAAAATTTACATTACCAAGTTTTCGCAAGACTTTAAACGTTTTGGTTCAATCTGTGCAGCAACCTGAATATCAGGCAGTTTATTAAGCCCACTTAATATGTAATTGAGATCTTCCTTGTCTATATATTGGTGTACAACCATAAAAAAATCTACTTTATTCATTTCTGGTATTAAAAATCCTTCTGCATTTCGGTTGTTTACTAAGTAATATTCGATTTCACCTTGCTCAACAAAAAAATAATATTTGGAATAAGAAAGAGGGTCTTCGTCGACATTGAAATAAACTTCATGATCTTCTATTTTTTCAAAATTGAAGTTCAAACAGGTATTTATTTTGTGACAAAGAACATAATCTTTAAGAGATGCAGTAATCGCAATTAATACAAAATCGAGATCTAATGATAGTTTTAAATAAGTTTTGTTCAAAACAGAATATATTACCGGAATGCGAAATTATAAAACTAATTTTACTTTAATGTTCGAAATAAAAACATTAGAATTGATAGAGAAATAAAAACATTTGAAATGTGTCAGAATTTATTTTTCTTTGCACTGAATTATTTAACCATTAAATTATAATCATTATGTCTGATATTGCTTCAAGAGTTAAGGCTATTATCGTTGAAAAATTAGGTGTGGACGAAAGCGAAGTTACACCGGAAGCTTCTTTCACTAACGACTTGGGTGCGGATTCTTTAGATACAGTAGAACTTATTATGGAGTTCGAAAAGGAATTCAATGTTGCAATCCCTGATGATCAGGCTGAGACCATTGGTACAGTTGGTCAAGCAATTGCTTACCTGGAAAAAAACGTTAAGTAAAATACGGTCTCCGTATAATCCGCATAAATGGAATTAAAAAGAGTTGTAGTTACAGGGTTAGGTGCGCTCACTCCAATTGGTAATACCGTCCCAGAGTTCTGGGAAGGTCTATTAACTGGTGTGAGCGGTGCCGGCCCTATTACTGGTTTTGACACCTCCAAGTTCAAAACTAAATTTGCATGCGAGCTTAAAAACTTTAATCCTGAAGATTTTTTGGATAAAAAAGAGGCTCGAAAATTAGATCCATTTGTTCAATATGCCTTAGTATCAACAGACGAAGCTGTTAAAGATGGTAACTTCAATTTTTCAGAATTGGATACCAATAGAATCGGTGTAATATGGGGTTCGGGCATTGGCGGTTTTAAAACTTTTCAGGATGAGATGAAGAACTTTTTCTTGGGTGACGGTACGCCACGCATTAATCCGTTCTTTATTCCTAAAGTGATTATTGATATAGTTCCCGGTCATATTTCTATAAAATATGGCTTACGCGGACCGAATTTCGCAACAGTATCTGCTTGCGCATCGTCTACCAATGCGATGATTGATGCATACAATTACATCCGCCTAAATATGTGTGATGTGATTATTAGCGGTGGATCTGAAGCTGTTATTAACGAAGCAGGCATAGGTGGCTTTAACGCCATGCATGCACTTTCTACTAGAAATGATGATGCCTCAACCGCATCCAGACCCTTTGATAAAGACCGTGATGGTTTTGTTGCCGGAGAGGGTGCAGGGACTATCATCCTAGAAGAACTGGAACATGCAAAAAAACGTGGAGCAAAAATTTATGCAGAGTTGGTTGGCGGTGGGATGAGTGCTGATGCAAATCACATAACTGCACCCCATCCCCAAGGTTTAGGTGCAAGAATGGTGATGACCAATGCCCTTAGAGATGCTGGATTAACCACTGCAGATATTGATTACATTAATGTTCATGGTACTTCCACCCCATTGGGTGATATATCTGAAAGCAGAGCAATTGTTGATCTTTTTGGAGAGGATGCATATAAACTAAACATCAGTTCAACAAAATCAATGACAGGCCATTTGTTAGGAGCAGCTGGTGCTATAGAAGCAATTGCCTCTATACTTGCAGTACAAAATGATATAGTACCTCCTACAATCAACCACTTTACTGATGACCCCGATTTTGATCCAAAATTAAATTTCACATTCAATAAACCCCAAAAACGTCCGATACGCGCTGCATTGAGCAACACATTTGGGTTTGGTGGCCATAATGCTTCTGTGATTTTCAAGAAATACGAAGAGTAATAGTCCTTATTTCAATTGATGTCAATACTTGACCTGTATAAACTTTATTTGTCCGCAGATAAAGTCTTTATAAAAAAGTTGAACAATATTTTAGGCTTCGTGCCGGGAAATACCGTTTTATACAAAATGGCGTTCAGACATAGGTCTGTCGCAAAAATTCTAAAAAATGGCAGCAGAAGTAGCAATGAACGTCTGGAATTTCTTGGAGATGCCATTTTGGGATCAGTAATAGCTGAATTGCTTTTTAAAAGCTATCCTTATAAAGAGGAAGGTTTCCTTACTGAAATGCGTTCAAAAATTGTAAATCGTGCCAACTTAAATCAACTCGCAAGAAAAATGGGTTTTGATCAGTTGATCGTTTTTGATCAAAAGACCGTAAACATTCAAACCAAACATCATTCTATGCTTGGTGATGCTTTTGAAGCATTAATAGGAGCCGTCTACATGGATAAAGGTTATAATTTTACAAAAGAGTTCTTGCTTAAAAGAATTGTAAAGCCATATATAGACATTCATACGCTGGAATTAACAGAAACCAATTTTAAAAGTAAATTAATTGAATGGTGCCAGCATCATGGAAAGGATATTTCCTTTGATATGGTTCAAAATGGAGAGGGCGAAAGTGTTAAACTTTTCACAATCAATGCAGTAGTAGAAGGAGAGAGCTTTGGTGTAGGTCGTGATTATAATAAGAAGAATGCAGAGAAACTTGCGGCAGAGAAGGCATGTGAAGCATTATCAATTTAATTTATTTCTTTAGGGTTTCTATAAACGTTTTGTAAGATTGTCGTATGTATTTAATAGCATCATATTTAGCCCAATATTGCACCTTTTCAAATTTTGGCCGATAATTAATCATAAAATCTTCTAATTCCTTTCCTTTCATGCCTGTATTCTCCTGGATGATCTTTTCATTAAAAAAACCATCAATTAATGTCTGCTGCATTTCGGTTTCGTAAAATTTACCAAATCTTCTGGCATTTTTTGGGGTGCGTCCAAAGGTTTCATAAAGCGCTGTTAGGGGCTTGAAAATAAAAGCTAGAAACGGAGGTTTTCCAGAATAGAAGGCTCCTTTACTTCGGTATTCCTGCTTCATCTCGCTAAGCTCCTGCTTTTTAGACTGCTCAATAATTTTTACTTCTTTAAGCATTGTACTCCTTTTTAATTTAACCAGTAGATCTGATGAAGAAATTACAACGATACTCAAGTCAGAAAAGTCACTCGCATAAATAAAGAGAGTATCTCCAAGTTCCGCCTTGATTTCAAAAAGACCTAGGGTATTTGTTGTGGAAGTAAAAGTTGTACGCTTATTATAAATCCGAGCAGCTCCAATACGATTTGTTGTTCCCAATTCAAGTATTGCGCCCTTTAACTGAAATTCTTGCTGAGCAAAAATGGGTGTTGCCGGATTGAGAAACGCCAGAAAGCTTAGTAAAAGATATAGGCGGTTAGTTGACATTATCTATAAATAATTAGGTAAAACTAAGGAATGTTTACCAATAGAATAAGTTAAAAAAAGTTAAATGGTTTTGAAAACGCAATAAATTATATCTTTACACATGATAAAATCAATGACAGGGTATGGCCTCGCCTTAACTGATCACGAGAATGCAAAATTTTCGGTAGAGATTAAATCCCTAAACAGTAAATTTTTAGAGCTGAATTTAAAAATGCCGAGGGCATTTTCAGATAAAGAATTGCTATTACGCAACATATGTAGTAAAGACATTGAACGCGGCAAAGTCAGCGTAGCTGTTAACGTCGAACGTAGTGAAGAGAATTTAAAAGGCGCCACTATTAATGCTGGACTATTAAGTAAATACTATAAACAACTACAAGAAATAGATCAGAGTCTTGGAGCAAACTCAACCAATTTACTACAGGCAGTACTTAATTTTCCTGAAGTGATCAGCTATGCCGAAGAGGAAATTAATGAGGGCGACTGGGAAATACTTAATAATACTTTTAACAACGCTTTAGCCAACTTTAATCAGTTTAGAGCTGCAGAAGGAATGGTATTAAAAACAGATCTCGAGCTAAGGATCAAAAACATTCTACAATTTTTCTCTGAAGTTGAAATATTGGAGCCTCTCCGTATTCCCTCTATAAAAAACCGACTGAACCAGTTTCTGGATGAAAATATAGGAAAGCTAAACGTAGACCAAAATCGGTTGGAACAGGAGCTGATATACTACATAGACAAACTTGATATTACAGAAGAAAAGATAAGACTAAAAAGTCATTGCGATTATTTTGTTGAGACCCTTAAAAGTAAAGATGCCAACGGGAAGAAACTTGGTTTCATTTCCCAAGAAATAGGCCGAGAGATCAATACAATGGGGGCTAAGGCTAATGATGCCCAGATACAGCAACTTGTTGTTGGCATGAAGGAAGAGCTGGAAAAAATTAAGGAACAACTATTAAACGTTCTTTAGCTTTGTGCTTGAGGATCAAACAAATTAAATGAAACAAGGCAAACTCATTATATTTTCAGCACCTTCTGGAGCCGGCAAAACAACTATAGTAAAACATTTGCTTAAGAAATTCTCTAACTTAAGCTTCTCTGTTTCTGCAACAACACGTGAATCCAGGGGCGATGAAAAAAATAAAAAAGATTATTATTTTATTACCAAAGAAGATTTTCTTCACCGTGTGGCACGCCAGGAATTTGTAGAATTTGAAGAAGTTTATAACGGCACCTTCTATGGCACCCTAAGATCTGAAATTGAAAGGATATGGAATGACGATAAACAGGTCATATTTGATATTGATGTTGAAGGAGGACTGCGTCTAAAACGTAAATACGAACAGGATGCCCTCGCTATTTTCGTTCAGCCGCCTTCACTGGATGTTTTGAAGGAACGTTTAAGCGGTCGTGGCACCGATAGTCCAGAAAAACTTCAAGAACGCTTTGTAAAAGCAGAAAAGGAATTGGAGTATGCCGACAAATTTGATGTCATACTTAAAAACAACGACCTTAGTACAGCATGTAAAGAGGCGGAAGAATTGATTGGCAAATTTCTAGGCAACTCATAGTTTCAATGAAGACCGGGTTATTTTTCGGGTCGTTTAACCCCATTCACCTTGGGCACTTAGTGATTGCTAACTATATGGCTGGTTTTAGTGGCCTGGATGAGGTATGGTTGGTTGTATCTCCACATAACCCGCTAAAAAATAAAAACGGTTTGGCCAATATGTACGACCGTTTAGAAATGGCCAAACTAGCTACTGATAATGCTAAGCAGATTAAGGTGAGCGATATTGAGTTCGGTCTCCCTCAACCCTCTTTCACAGTAGACACGCTTACTTACCTTAATGAAAAATACCCAGCCAGGACGTTTGCTTTGATCATGGGAGCCGATAATCTTTTTTCTTTTAAAAAGTGGAAAAACTACGAGGTGTTATTAAGGAACTATAAGATATTTGTATATCCAAGGCCCAACATAGATTTAGCAGAGTGGCGCAATCACCCTGCAGTGACCATTACAGACACCCCGCAAATGGATATTTCTTCAACCTTTATAAGGAAAGCAATTGCTGAAGGAAAGAATGTGCAATATTTCGTACCTGACGCTGTGCTGGGCTTTATCGATAGCAAAGGAATGTACCGCTAACTGCGATACAATAAGAAGATAGTCGGCTTCTTATGTAGATCTATTCTTTCCTGTCTCCATTGCCCCACAGACATGGTTTTAATGTATTCGTCTTCGCTGGTAATATTGCTCGCTACACATAGTAAAGTTTGCGCAGCGGTATTCTTTAAAATATCTTCAAACATGTGGTTGTTTCTAAAGGGTGTTTCAATAAACATTTGCGTTTGTTTATTTTGTTGTGCTAGTTGCTCCAATTCCTTAATACGCTTCACGCGTTCCACTTTATCGATAGGCAAATATCCATGGAAAGTAAAGCTCTGTCCATTGAATCCTGATGCCATTAATGCCAATAATAGAGCGCTTGGCCCAACTAATGGAACAACCTTTATCCCTCTCTTGTGCGCTTCAGATACCACCTCTGCTCCTGGATCTGCAACACCCGGACATCCCGCCTCACTCATCAACCCGACATCTTTACCCGTCATCAGTTCTTTAAAGTAAGGAACCATTGAATCATTTCTTTTATGTTTTCCATAATCATGAATAACCAGATCTGCCTGAGGCGTTTTTATACCCGCCTCTTTTAAGAATTTTCGAGCTGTTTTCTCATTCTCCACAATGTAGGTGGTCAAAGAATTGATGGTATCTCCCAAATAAGCCGTAAAAGATTTGTCTGCAGCATTTTCCGCCAGAGGGACAGGGATCAAGAAGAGTGTACCTTTTTCCATAAATTATTTTAAGTAATATTATTCGTGTAAAACGTCGTATTTATTTTCGTTTGCCACAAAGGTGCTAAATTATTGTAATCTCCATGCAACCTTGTTTGCCTATGGCTCGTCTTTACAAAAAGTATTTTGTAAATTATTGCTTATACAACAGATTATTTGTTCGTATTACCAAGACTTAAACCAATATAATTACGTTATTCTCCATAACCATAATGTAATATTTTATAAGCTATTAATCTTTTGAGTTGGTTTGGAACTCAAATTGATAGATAAAGATCGTTAGGTAAATTTAAAACACACACAAAATGAAACACATGATCAAATTACCGGCTATTGTGCTGGGACTCATGCTCCTTCTAACCGGAATCACGCAAAAGGTAATGGCACAGGACGAAGATGTCTCCATGCAATCCTTTTATGATGAATTGTCTCCTTATGGAACCTGGATTCAGGATTCTCAGTACGGGTACGTATGGCGACCAGATGTAGAGCAGGGCGAATTCAGGCCTTATTACAGTAATGGTCGCTGGGCAATGACGGAGTACGGAAACACTTGGGTATCTGATTACGACTGGGGTTGGGCTCCTTTCCATTATGGACGTTGGGTTTATAACCGCTACAGTCAATGGGTATGGATTCCAGATACAAAATGGGGACCTGCATGGGTAAGTTGGAGAAGCGGAGGCGGATATTACGGTTGGGCGCCAATGGGTCCGGGCATGAATGTTAACATAAACATCGGCATTCCTGATCTATGGTGGGTTTTCGTGCCACAACGAAATATCTACTACGATAGCTTTCCCAGGTATTATTCACGCAG
Organism: Pedobacter sp.; assembly: GCA_025351765.1. GTDB lineage: Bacteria > Bacteroidota > Bacteroidia > Sphingobacteriales > Sphingobacteriaceae > Pedobacter. The sequence continues at coordinate 17,396 of JANXVH010000129.1, read as the reverse complement.
GAACGTGGTAATCATCAATAACACAACCATCATCAACAACACCTACGTCAGGAACAACCGTTATTATTCTAGTGGTCCAAGAGCAAATGATATCAGACAGTATACAGGAAGAGATGTTCCAGTTTATAGCGTGAATAGAACTGCAAGACCAAGCAGAAGCACTTTCGACGGCGATAGGATCAATATGTATTCCCCAAGCCGCAGCAGATCAGGAAATACAAGTGTTGTTGGTCCAAGGGAATCTCTTAAGGGCGAGGGGTATGCTACAGCAAGGCCTGACCGCTCCTCACAAGATGGAAGACAAGGAAACAACTATGACCGACCATCTAGAAGTAACGACGTTGCTTCAAGCAGGGCGTCTGTAGACAATAGGTCTGATAGAAATATTCAGCAACCACAACGTGATCAACAGCAAAGAGCAGAAATAGCAACATCGACAAGACCAGACCGTGTTGGCAGACAAGATCAGGCTCAACCACAAGTTAGGCAAGAACAAAATCAAAGACCAATTCAGACAGAGCGCCAAGCGCAACCCGATAGACAACCACAGCCTGATAGGCAAGCACAGCCAAGACAAGAACAACCTAGACAAGAACAACCTAGACAAGAGCAACCTAGACAAGAACAAGCACAGCCACAACGTATGGAAAGGAGGCCTGAGGTACAGCAGGCGCCTCAAAGAATAGAGCGTTCTGAACCAACCAGATCCTCAGAAAGCGAAGGCCGCGGTGCAAGTTCATCTGGCAGGCCATCCCGAGGTGGTAGAGGATAACATTTTAAAGCGATTAAGAAAGCCGGCACACAGCCGGCTTTTTTATTATCTTTGCAGCTTTGCAAAAGCGCACAGGCTTAATTCTTTATGATTCACCCGGAAATAGAAAAACGAAAAACATTCGCCATTATTAGTCACCCTGATGCTGGTAAAACAACACTTACAGAAAAATTTCTGCTCTTTGGAGGTGCCATTAATACGGCAGGTGCGGTAAAACGAAATAAGGCCAATCAAAGTAGCACCTCAGATTTTATGGAGATAGAGAAGCAACGTGGAATTTCTGTTGCTACTTCCGTGATGGGCTTTGAATACAGTGGCAAGCGCATAAATATTTTGGATACACCTGGCCACAAAGACTTTGCTGAAGATACTTATCGCACCCTATCTGCGGTTGACAGTGTTATCCTGGTAGTGGACTGTGTTAAAGGTGTAGAAGAGCAAACCGAAAAACTAATGGCAGTTTGCCGGATGCGGAATACACCGGTAATTATCTTTATCAATAAGATGGATCGCGAGGGTAAAGATGCATTCGATCTGCTTGACGAAATAGAAAACAAGTTAAATATCAGCCTTTGTCCGTTATCATGGCCAATTGGGCAGGGCCATACTTTCAAAGGCGTTTATAGCATTTATAATAAACACCTGAACCTTTTTGAACCAGATAAAACTAAAATCAGTGAGCCAGTAATTGAAGTGGGTGACTTAAATGATCCAAATCTTTCTAATTTTTTAAAGCCGAAAGAACTTAACGGTTTAAAAGAAGACCTGGAATTGGTTGAAGGGATATACGGCTTGCTTGATAAAAGCATGTACATTGAAGGCTTGTTAGCTCCAGTATTTTTTGGAAGCGCCATCAATAACTTCGGTATAAAAGAATTGCTTGACACCTTTATCAATATAGCCCCCAGCCCAAAAAGCAGGGAAGCGGAACAACGTGAGGTAATGGTTGATGAGAAGAATTTTTCTGGATTTGTATTTAAGATCCATGCCAACCTAGATCCGAAGCATCGTGACAGGATTGCCTTTTTAAGGGTATGCTCAGGAAAATTTGAACGGAATAAATTCTATTATCACACCAGACAAGATAAAAAACTAAAATTCTCTAATCCAATGGATTTCATGGCCAATGAGAAAAGCATTGTTGAAGAGGCCTGGCCAGGTGATGTTGTTGGCTTGTACGACAGTGGCAACTTTAAAATTGGCGACACGTTAACGGAAGGGGAGAAACTTCAATTTAAAGGTATACCAAGCTTTTCTCCAGAGATTTTTAAAGAGGTGGAGAACCGAGATCCCCTCAGAACAAAGCAATTGGAAAAAGGAATACAACAGCTTACTGAAGAAGGTGTAGCTCAACTCTTCACACAACAACCCGGAAACAGAAAAATCATAGGCGCAGTTGGAGAACTTCAGTTCGAGGTAATTGCATTTAGGTTAGAGCATGAGTATGGTGCTAAAGCCCATTTTAGAATGCTTAGCTATGGCAGGTCAAACTGGGTAACATCCAAGGATAAGAAGAAGCTCGAAGAATTCTTAAAAAGAAAGCAACATCATATCGGTGAAGACAAAGATGGAAATCCCGTTTTCCTTGCAGACAATGACTTTATGATCAATATGACCATGCGCGATTATCCTGATATTGAATTCCATAAAACGTCAGAATTCAAGTAATGCCAAAAGGCGACTATCCACAGTCGCCTTTTTTAAGGTCTCAAAAACTATTTTAGTTTGCTCAGTGCGATCTTAATACGGGGCAGCAGGTGTTTTATATCTTGCAGTGTGCAGGCACCTACAGATGCTCTGTACCATGGCGTGTCTTCTTCGTTACCAAACGCAGAAAATGGCACCAATGCAACTTTTGCTTCCTTAATCAGATAAAAATTAACATCAGCACTATTTTTCAAAACTTCTCCTTCGGGAGTTGATTTACCAATATAGTTTATTCTGATAGTTAAGTACATAGCTCCCATCGGCTTAACAGCATCAACGTCAAAGCCTCCTTTCTTCAATTCAATAAACCCGTTATATAATGCATTTAAACTTTCCTGAATCTTAGCTTTAAAAAAACTAAGGAATTTATCCAGTAATTCTTTCTGTCCAAAATACTTGGCCATAGCAACTTGCTCTGCTTTAGGGGCCCAGGCACCCATATGCCCTACCAGGGCTTTCATCCTGTTAATAATGTCTGCCGGACCAAAACCCCAACCTACCCTAACGCCGGTTGCGGCAAGGCATTTAGAACTGCCATCTACAAATATAACGTAATCTCTTATTTCAGGCCTTAAACTAACCGGATTCACATGATCAACTCCAAATGTAAGCAACGAATAGATCTGATCATACATCATGTATAGCGGCTTCTCATTCAAACCTCTGGAATGGTTCTCTTCAATCACCACATCGCAAATTTCAGCAAGTTGCTCTGCTGTAAACATGGTACCTGTAGGATTCAGAGGAGAACATAAAGCTAATAAAGTTGCCCCTTTAAGATGTGGCTTTAGCTGTGCAGCAGTAGGCATAAAATTATTTTCTGTATCCGTCTCTACTGCAACGGCGGTTGCAGCCGTTAAATGGCAATAGTGGTTATTATTCCAGGAAGGAGCTGGAAAAACTACTTTATCACCCGGATCTATCAATGCCAGATAAGTGGCGTAAATAAGCGGTCTGGATCCTCCAGATATTAAGATCTCAGAAGTGCTATATTCCAATCCAAACCTATCCTTCAGCATTTCAGAGACAGTTTCACGTAGTGGTAAAATACCATCAGCAGGCGGGTAGTTGGTTTGATGCGCATTGTAGGCGCTAATTATTCCATCTTTCAGCTCTTCTGGTATAGGAAATATTTCAGGATCAAAATCACCAATAGTCAGGTTGGCAATCTGCGCACCCTTGCGCTTCATCTCATTAACTTCGTTACCTATTTTAATGATCTCCGACCCGATAAGGGAGCTGGCCAATACTGATACTTTCATTTCTTAATATTTATTAAAATTAATATTCCACTTAGGCTAGCAATTGCCTTATAGCTTCTTTCGTTTTCTCAAATTTGAATTGCTCAAGGATCTCCGTCATCATGCCTTCTATTTCTTTATTGCATAAATTACCTATGCTTCCTTCATGGGTATGATTTACGGTCTTTGTAGGCGCAAATGTTCCATTCTCTATACTTTCACCAACAGTTTTATATGCTTCTCTAAAAGGTATTCCACTTAGGGCGAGTGAATTGACTACTTCTACACTAAACAGATAAGCATATTTTTTATCATCAAGGATGTTATCCTTTACCGTAATATTCTGCAGCATAAATGTTGTTATCTCTAAACATTCATTCAGTGAGCTTATCGCCGGGAAAAGATTTTCTTTTAGTAACTGCAGGTCACGGTGGTATCCCGATGGCAAATTGGTAATCATCATAGCAATCTCATTAGGTAATGCCTGGATCTTATTGCAACGCGATCTGATCAGCTCAAACACATCAGGATTCTTCTTGTGAGGCATAATGCTGGATCCCGTTGTCAATTCATCCGGAAAACCAATAAAGCTAAAATTTTGACTAATAAAAAGACAAACATCCATAGCCATTTTTGCAAGTGTAGCTGCAACAGCAGACATGGCCTGCGCCAGTATTCTCTCCGTCTTACCTCTACCCATCTGCGCGTAAACAACGTTATAATTTAAACGTTCAAAGCCGAGCAGCTCTGTGGTCATAGTACGGTTAAGTGGGAAAGAAGAACCATAACCCGCGGCTGATCCTAAAGGATTTTTATTGCAGATTTTCCAGGCAGCAAGCATCAATTCCATATCATCAACCAAACTTTCTGCGTATGCTCCAAACCACAACCCAAAAGAGGAAGGCATCGCAATCTGCAAGTGTGTATACCCTGGCAGCAATTTGTCTTTGTGAGTATTGCTTAATGCTATCAATTGTCTAAATAAAACGGAAGTATTACCTACCATTTCCTCAATACAATTTCTAAAAAAAAGCTTAAGATCAACCAATACCTGGTCGTTACGGGAGCGCCCACTATGAATCTTTTTGCCCGCTTCTCCTATTCGTTCTGTAAGTAACCATTCCACTTGAGAGTGTACGTCTTCCACAGTGTCATCAATAGTAAAGGTACCGGCTTCAATTTCAGTATAAATGTGCTTAAGCTCTTTCTGGATAGACGCCAGATCAGTTGCGGTAAGTAATCCAATGCTTTCCAGCATTTGTACATGCGCAAGAGATCCAAGTACGTCAAAAGCCGCCATTTGCAAGTCCAGTTCTCTGTCCTTCCCAACAGTAAATGTTTCTATATCTTTATTAACGGTTACGTTCTTCTGCCAAATCTTCATTTAAATTCGATTATCAATCCGCTAGCCGCGGCAAACTATGTGCAAATATCATAAAAATATGGAAATAAGGTAACCTTGGTGGTAGACTATTTACCTCTAATAACCGGTTTCAGCATAGCGACATAAAGTGCTATCCCCTCTGCAACCTCATTAACATAGATAAACTCGTCTGCCATATGAGACCGTCCAGAATCACCCGGACCAACCTTTACAGAAGGAATGCTCAACAATGCCTGATCTGATGTAGTCGGCGATCCATAAGTTGTCCGCCCTAAAGCAATACCCGCCTGTACCAACGGGTGTTCTTTGTCAATAGAAGATGGTTTCAGTCTTATAGAACGTGGCTTTACCTCACAACCTACATTCGTACGGATAATCTTAAGCACTTCTTCATTGGTGTAAGAGTCGGTTACGCGCACATCTACGGTAAAAGTACATGTGGCCGGTACCACATTGTGTTGCGAGCCGGCGTTAATAATGGTTACTGTCATCTTCAGCGGGCCAAAAACATCTGATACTTTAGAGAATTTATAGTTCCTAAACCATTCAATATCTTTAAGTGCTTTATAAATTGCATTATCGCCTTCTTCCCGTGCAGCATGACCCGCCCTACCTGTTGCTATACAATCCAAAACCAATAGTCCACGTTCTGCAATGGCCAGGTTCATCTGTGTAGGTTCTCCAACAATTGCAAATTCCAGTTCTCCAAGATCTGGCAATACACATTCTAAACCATCATTACCAGATATTTCTTCCTCAGCTGTTGCAGCCAGGCAAATGTTGTAATTCAAACCTTCTTGTTCATAAAAATACAGAAAGGTTCCTATAAGGGATACCAGACAACCTCCAGCATCATTACTCCCCAATCCAAAAAGCTTATCGTCTTCTACCAGCGCATCGTAAGGGTCGCGGGTATAACCAGAATTTGGTTTAACGGTATCGTGATGCGAATTCAGCAAAACTGTAGGTTTGGCAGCATCAAAATGCTTATTATAGGCCCATATATTGTTAAGCTTACGATGGGTTTTTATATCACGTTGCTGCAAAAATTGTTCAATTGCATCACCGGTCTTATCTTCTTCTTTACTGAATGATTGTATCCGGATCAGCTGTTTCAACAATCCAAGGCTATCCTTTTGCAGTTGTTCTATCATGTGTTATTCGTTATTCAATTTATTCTTTCGTGTATAAAGCCCCTGCTTTTACTGCAGATAGTTTAATGCCTTTAATTAATGATGAGCTAAAACCATTATGTTCCATTTCATTTAGTCCTGCAATAGTACAGCCTTTTGGCGATGTTACTTTATCTATTTCCTGCTCAGGGTGAGATTGCATTTGCAACAATAAGTCGGCCGCCCCCTTAGCAGTTTGTACCGCCATTTTAAGGGCTTCATCTGCGTGGAAACCAATTTCAACACCTCCTTGAGAGGCAGCCCTGATCGCTCTTAAAAAGAACGCTATACCACAGGCACATAAGGCCGTTGCAGAAGTCATCAGGTCTTCATTGATCTTCACTACCGATCCTACAGTTTCAAACATCCGCGTTACTTCTGCTACATTTTCAGCGGTAGCATTGTCTGTAGCTATGCAGGTCATAGACTGCCCAATTGCGATCGCTGTATTGGGCATGGCGCGTATCACCTCCACCCTGTCACCCAATTTATTTCTAATATCAGCACAGCTTACTCCTGATGCTACAGAAATAAAAACTTGCTTTTCTATATTTACTGAAGGTGCAATCTGGTCAAGCAAATGATTTAGCTGCTGTGGTAAAACGGCCAGCACTACCAGATCAGCCCCTGCTACTACAGCGGCATTATCGGTGTCGGTTATAAACCCATGCTCCGCCATTGCACTTAAATTGGCAATATTGCGTCTAGTCAGGCTGATCTGTCCAGCTTCTGCATAATGTGCTTTTACCAGTCCTTTCGCTAGTGAAATACCTATGTTTCCGCTTCCTAATATGGCAATGCTGCCTTTAAACTGGTTCATGTTTATCTAATTAATCTGGTTCCGAAATTTTGCTGATCTATTTGTGATAGCTCATCAGCTTTGCCAATGTACACGGCTTCTACTCCGCTCTTTATTGCTTCAAATGCATTATGTAACTTTGGAATCATTCCTCCTGATACCACTCCTTCGGCTTTTAGTGTATCAAATTCACCCAACCTGATCTCCCGAACCAAAGAACTGTCGTCATTAATATCACGCATTACACCTCTTTTTTCAAAACAATAGATTAAAGCGGTTTCATAACGCTTAGCCATGGCTACTGCCACCGCAGAGGCGATGGTATCTGCGTTGGTATTTAGCAATTGAGAATCACCATCATGGGTAATCGCACATAGTACAGGTACCATTCCTGCCTTGAGCAGACTTTCCAATGCTACTGCCGAAACCGAAGTCTCGTCCAAATCCCCAACAAATCCATAGTCAATTTCTTTAACCGGGCGCTTTACTGCTTTTATGATATTTCCATCGGCGCCTGTCAGTCCAATTGCATTACTGCCCTTTGCCTGTAGCTGAGCTACTATATTTTTATTTATGAGTCCGGCATATACCATCGTCACTATTCTTAAAGTCTCAATATCAGTAATCCGTCTGCCTTCAAACATTTTGGCAGTTACCCCTAAAGAATCACCAAGCTCAGTCGCAATCTTACCTCCTCCATGTACCAGAATTTTATCACCCGGCAGGGCAGTAAAATCCAGCAGAAACTGATGCAACTTTTCAGAGTTGTCAATAACGTTTCCGCCTATCTTTATTACACTAAGTTTATTCATTTTTATAAAACTGTTCTGTTAATTCATGTAATTTGTGGGCAAGTAATTTTTTGTCGATCAGTTTTCAGAAATAATTTTACCAACATTAAAATAAAGCAGAACCAGTTCAGCATTCGCTTTTACATATACACGATTACGCGCATCTGTAATTAGCAAAAGAATGCTATCAAAATCTGGATTTACTAATGATTTATTCATTTCTAAATTAAAACGTAAACTTAAATATTTTCCAGCATTTGTTTCAATACCGCCTGTGCTGCCCAAAGCCTATTTCCTGCTTCATGGATCACCAATGAATTCGGGCCATCCAGTATTTCCGATGAAAGTTCCAGATCACGCCTAACCGGCAAACAATGCATTACTCTCGCATTATTTGTTCCTTCCAATTTACTGTTATTCAACATCCAGCCTTCAGGATAGGTCAGCACTTTTCCATACTCCTTGTAGCTTGACCAGTTTTTAACATAGATATAATCCGCGCAGGAAAGTGCCTCGTCAAGGTTATGAGTTATTGTTGCTCCAGGAGTAAAATCTTCATTAAGCTCGTAACCTTTTGGCTGTGCAATGGTAAAATCTATCATTCCATCCTGCTGTGCCTTACACATCCATTCTGCAAAAGAATTTGGTACTGCCTGCGGCAATGCCTTAATATGTGGAGCCCAGGCAAGAATAACTTTAGGCTTCCCTTCACCTTTCCAGGTTTCCTTAATAGTGACCAGATCAGCCAAACTTTGCAAAGGGTGCCTTGTTGCACTTTCCAAACTTACAACCGGAACGCCGCAATATTTAATAAATTTGGTAAAGAAATCTTCATTGTAATCCTCATCCCTGTTTATCAGCTTAGGAAACGAACGCAGCCCTAAAATATCGCAATATTGGCCCATTACAGCGGCCGCCTCCCGAATATGTTCTACAGTACTGCCGTTCATTACTACACCATCCTGAGTTTCCAGCGCCCAGCCCTCTTTGTCCATGTTCATGACCATCACGTTCATTCCTAAATTAAGCGCCGCTTTTTGGGTGCTTAAACGGGTGCGCAAACTGGGATTAAGAAAAACCAGGCCCAGGGTTTTGTTCTTACCCAAGTCCTGCAAACTATAAGGGTTTTCCTTTAAAGTTAAGGCATCTTTTAATAACTGTTTAATGTCTTTTACGTCGTGTACTGAGGTAAACTGGTTCATCCTTTTAAAGCAATTTTAAATTCATTTAGAAACTGATCAGCATGGGCTATGTTCAAATTCAATGCAGGTAATAACCTGATCACATTAGGCTTTGCCTCGCCCGTAAAAATTTTATGTTTAAACAACAAGTCTTTTTTAACATTGGGTAAAGATTCTGGCAATTCTATCCCTATCATCAAACCTCTTCCACGCACTTCCTTAATCCCTTCAATCCTTTTTAATTCAGTAATCAGGTAATCACCAACTTCTGCTGCATTTGCTAGGAGGTTATCCTGTTCAATAATCTCCAGTACAGCAAGCGCGGCTGCACAAGCCAAATGGTTACCGCCAAAGGTGGTACCTAGCATACCATGCCAAGGCTTAAATTTAGGTGCAATGATAATGCCCGCTACCGGAAAGCCATTGCCCATACCTTTCGCCATGGTGTAAACATCGGCTTCTACTCCTGCATAATCATGAGAATAAAATAAACCTGTTCTGCCATAGCCACATTGAACGCTATCGGCAATATATACAGCATTATATCGATCGCAAAGCGAACGTATCAATTTCAAAAATTCTATGGATGCTTCTTTGATCCCACCAACGCCTTGAATACCTTCTATAATTACTGCGCAGATCTCATTCCCGTACGCGTCAAAAGCCTGTTTTAAAGCTTCTTCATCATTATGCGGAAGGAAAACCACATTGTCTGTTTCATTTACCGGCGCAATAATTTTCGGGTTGTCCGTAGCAGACACGGCCAATGAAGTACGTCCATGAAACGCCCCCTTAAACGAAAGCACTTTTTTTCTTCCATTGTAAAAAGAAGCAAGTTTAAGCGCATTTTCGTTAGCCTCAGCTCCAGAATTGCACAAAAACAATTGGTAATCAACTTTACCCGAAACCTGCCCTAACTTTGTTGCAAGTTCGTTTTGAAGCGGTATTAATACAGAGTTGGAGTAAAAGCCAACCTTGTTCAGTTGATCTGTTAGGCGCTTCACATAATGAGGATGGGTGTGACCAATGGATATAACGGCGTGACCGCCATAAAGGTCTAAATATTTTTGCCCCTCAGCATCCCAGACATTACTGCCCAATGCTTTGGTTATTTCTATATTATTTAGTGGATAAACATCAAATAAGTTCATTGTTTTATATGTTGTGCCTTAAGGCCTTGTTAATAGATAAGTTGAATTTGGCAATAGCGTCTCTGGCTCGGCTTAAAATGCCTGAGCCTTAAGCCGTAGTCCTTCGCTTTCAGGCAATCCAAATATGAGGTTCATATTCTGCACCGCCTGTCCGCTGGCACCTTTTAACAAATTATCAATTATACTCACTATAAAAAGTTTACCGTCGTGCTTTTCCACATGCACTAAGCCCTTATTGGTATTTACTACCTGCTTAAGGTCTATATTTTTCTTGCTTACATGCGTAAACGGATGTTCGGCATAGTAGTCCTCATACAGTTGCTGGGCTTCTTCTTCCGTTAAATCGCTATCCAGATAAATGGCCGCAAGTATGCCTCTTGTAAAATCTCCGCGCTGCGGAATAAAGTTTAGAGCCTTATCAAAAGCTGGCGACAATTGCTTTAAGCTTTCGCCAATTTCATTTAAATGTTGATGTCCAAAAGCTTTGTATACAGAAAGGTTATTATTTCTCCAACTAAAATGAGAGGTTGCTCCCAGGCTTTGCCCTGCTCCAGTAGATCCTGTAGTGGCATTGATGTGTACTTCAGCATCCAATAAACCTTTAGCTGCAAGCGGAAGCAAGGCCAGTTGAATACAAGTAGCAAAACAACCCGGATTGGCTATGTAATTAGCCTTTTTAATTCGCTCACGGTTTAGTTCAGGCAAACCATACACCCACTCGTCGCCTGCATTTGCTTTTAGCCTAAAATCCTGACTCAAATCGATGATCTTAATGCCATCTGCAATCTTATTGGCATCCAGAAATTTCTTTGCATCGCCATGGCCTACACATAAAAACAGCACATCAATATCATCAGGTAAATCTGAGGTAAAACGAAGCTCAGTATCGCCCAATAAATCTGTATGAACATCAGAAACCATGTTGCCCGCATTGCTGCTGCTGTTTACAAAAGCAATCTCAACAGAAGGATGATTTACCAATAAACGAAGCATTTCCCCGCCTGTGTATCCAGCTCCGCCAACTATACCTGCTCTAACCTTCATTGCCGTTCACCTTATGCCAGATCATTACCGGGTTGCCAAAAATCTTAGAAAACCCTTTTACATCCTCACCACTCCAGGCATTATTCATCTCGCCATAGCTGCCAAACTTATTGCTCATCAGGTCGTGGTTAGACTCGATACCTATAATGTTAAAACGATACGGCAATAACTCAACAAAAACCTTTCCGCTCACCACTTTTTGTGTATCTGTTAAGAAAGCCTCAATGTTGCGCATAATTGGATCATGGAACTGCCCTTCATGCAACCAGTTGCCGTAAAAAGAAGACAATTGGTCTTTCCAGGAAAGCTGCCATTTGGTAAGCGTATGCTTCTCTAAAGTATGGTGCGCTTTAATGATCACCATCGGCGCTGCTGCTTCAAAACCAACGCGGCCTTTTATACCAATAATCGTGTCACCAACATGGATATCCCTGCCAATACCGTAAGGTTGTGCAATAGCCTGTAATTTCTGTATCGCTCTTACCGGCTCAAATGTTTTTCCGTCTATCGCTACCAGCTCACCTTTTTCAAAAGTTAGTTCTAACTTACGGGGAGTTGTTTCAGTAATCTGGGTAGGCCATGCTTCTTCCGGTAGAGTTTCGTTAGAAGTAAGCGTTTCCTTACCCCCTACAGAAGTTCCCCACAAACCTTTGTTGATAGAATACCTTGCCTTTTCAGCGCTATATACTACCCCACGTTCTGCCAGGTATTCAATTTCCGCTTCGCGGGATAATTTTAAATCTCTAATTGGCGTGATAATTTCTACATTCGGGATGATGATGTTAAAGATCATATCAAAACGCACCTGGTCGTTACCCGCTCCGGTACTACCGTGCGCTACATAATCAGCACCAATTTTCTTTACATAATTTGCAATAGCCGTAGCCTGACTAACACGCTCAGCACTTACCGAAAGCGGGTATGTCGCATTTTTAAGCACATTGCCATAGATTAGATATTTTACGCAGCTATCGTAATAATTTTCAGTTTCATCAACCACAGCATGCGAGACTACACCTAGTGAGTAGGCACGTTTTTCTATTTCCTGTAATTCTTCGTCAGAAAAACCACCCGTATTTACCACTACAGAATGAACTTCAAGACCGCGGTCCTTAGTCAGATAAATGCAACAGAATGAGGTATCTAAACCTCCGCTAAACGCTAAAACAACTTTCTTCTTCATCTTAATATAACGGCTATTTAAAAAATATGGTAAGTAATAAAAACAAGGACTTCAATCCTTTACTTTGAGGTTTTGATTTTACAATCAGCTTCTGCTTAATGCTCATAAAGCGTTCGTATAAACTCGGGTTCTTATGTAGTTCCTCTGCAAATTTCTTTGCGGCATCATGTTTCTGAACTACCGGATCGTACAGCATTGCAGTACACATGCAGTTTTTGCGTTCCTTCATTTTTAAGATGTCGAAGTTAACACAACTCTGGCAACCTTTCCAAAACTCCTCATCTTGTGTAAGCTCAGAATAGGTTACCGGCTCATAACCCAGATCAGAATTGATCTTCATTACCGCCAGTCCCGTTGTTAATCCAAAGATCTTTGCTTTAGGATATTTCTGTCTGGAAAGCTCAAATATTTTCTCCTTAATTGCATGAGCTAGTCCCGCTTTTCTAAATTGCGGACTAACGATCAAACCTGAATTGGCAACAAATTGCCCATGAGACCAAGTTTCTATATAACAGAATCCAGCCCATGTGCCGTCCTTATGAAATGCGATTACGGCCTTTCCATCGATCATCTTCCCTGCAACATACTCGGGCGAACGCTTTGCTATACCCGTACCACGCGCTTTAGCCGATTCTGCCATTTCCTCGCAGATTTGTTCTGCAAAGACACGATGTTCAGGAAGTGCAACCTGCACTATAAAATCGTTTGTATTCATTAATTGGTTAACGAAAAAAAATAAATGTTCTGATTAATTGTTTTTTGAGAGGCAATCCTCTGTGGAATCTACTGGGTTATTCCCAAAGATTTACTCAAATGCGCGGCGTGTAATTTTGCCGGTTTGTGATCACAAAAAATATGGGCTGCAAACGCTCAATAAACATATCCCCTGAAGCAAAATTACTTGCTTGCACAGCGTAAAGTCTATGTGTTTGGTGATGAGTCATTTTCTGTTTATAATAATTCTTTAAATGAGTTGAGGCGCAAAGGTTTAAATAAAAATTGAGTTGTGCAATACGTTTTTAATTTTTTTACATTTTAGCCATATTAAAATAACATTGATTTAATCCCTGAGCCTCCATTTATGACAATCCCTTAACCTACCTTTTATTTAAATTTGACTGCACATTACCTAGAGATAATGTTCTCGTTATTTAAACTCCTAACTATGTCGCTACTATTCTCCCCGCTGCAAATAAAAAATGTTCTGTTAAAAAACCGTATTGTCGTTTCCCCAATGTGCCAATACTCGGCAGACGAAGGATTTGCGACCGACTGGCACCTTGTCCATCTGGGTAGCCGGGCAATTGGCGGCGCGGCTCTAATCATTCAGGAAGCTACTTCAGTATCACCCGAAGGTAGGATCTCTGCTGGCGATTTAGGCATCTGGAGTGATGATCATATTTCAATGCTCAAGCGGATTACAAATTTTATTCATCAAAATGGTGCCATTGCGGGCGTGCAGCTCGCCCATGCCGGAAGGAAAGCAAGCTTTGATTTGCCCTGGAACGGAGGTAAATGTATTCCAGAAAATGAAGGCGGCTGGAAACCCGTTGCGCCAAGCGCCATACCTTTTCATGAAGGCGATGAAATTCCTTTTGAACTGACCCTTGACGGGATTGAAAAAGTAAAGGCCGATTTTAAAGCTGCGGCAAAGAGATCGCTCGAAGCAGGTTATCGGCTCATTGAGATCCATGCAGCACATGGCTACTTATTGCATCAATTCCTGTCGCCCCTTAGCAATCAAAGAACAGATAATTATGGCGGTAGTTTCGAAAACAGGATTCGCTTATTGCTTGAAGTAATTGAAGAAGTAAAAGAGGTTTGGCCGGTAGAAAACCCATTATTTGTGCGGATCTCTGCGTCAGACTGGGCGGAAGACGGTTGGACTCCGGAAGAGTCTGCCCAGCTATCTTCCATATTAAAAGACGTGGGTATAGACCTTGTAGACTGTTCATCCGGAGGCTTAGTAGCATATCAACAAATCCCAATTTTTGCAGGCTATCAGGTACAATTTTCGGAACATATCAAAACGGAAACAGGCATATTAACCGGAGCAGTAGGCCTCATTACAGAACCGCAGCAGGCAGAAGACATTCTATATGCCTCAAAAGCAGACCTTATTTTCTTGGCAAGAGAACTTTTAAGAGACCCATACTTTCCGCTACATGCGGCCAAAGAACTTAATACAGATGTACAGTGGCCAGCTCAATATGAACGCGCAAAACGCAAACATGTTTAACTCATTTTTACGGCTCATACTGGTCTTAAATTTAATACGTCAAGAAACTATTAAAGCAGCTTTCCCATCTGCTTTGTTGAACTAACAGTTGTTCAATTATTGATATAAATTTAAGCAATTGCGATGTCCTAAAAAAGGTCATATCACAGGGAAAAGGTACATCCGGATGAATTTAATAATGGACAAGAATTAAGCATTGAAGTAAAACACTTCATAAGGATAACTAACTAAAAAACCATTGGCTTTTGAGAAGAAATGTTCATCCCATCCTGGATTGGGTATACAAGGCATCTGGCTTCGTATATTTTATACCTGTTAAAGGGAAATTGAAGGTTGTTTACTCGCATCTGGGATATACCAAGGATACCGAACCGATAGCCGACGGATACGGAACGGATAACCGACGGTACTACCCAGACCGAAGGCAGATACTACCCAGACCGAAGCCAGGTAACATCCGAAATAAAATGGAACCTGACAAGGACTAAACGCCAACACACCTTCTTAGGAACTTGTTCGATATTTCTTCGTATGGCTTTAGTGTAGAACCAGGTTCGACGGTGTCATCACCAAGTTCAAAAAAATATATTCCGACAAACAACCATTCGGCACGATATTTCGTAACTATGGGTATCTACCTATGAAAATCATATCATTTACCTAATGATATAGAACGGCCTTCCTACCAGAAGGCCGTTTTTTATTTTAATAGCAGTAGTTAAAACCAATTTTCCCTATTTTCGTCTTATAATAAACACATAGAATATGTTCGATAAATTAATGGCGGCCCAGCAGAAGGCCGATGAAATAAAAGCCAGATTAGATACCATTTCAGTTTATGGTGAAGTAGAGGGTGGTGCAATACGTGTAACCGCTACTGCAAATAAAGCCATTACCGGAATTGACATAAACGACGAGTTTTTTAAAAGCGCAGATAGGGAAGAGCTTGAAGAATTGCTATTAACAGCAATTAACAAGGCTATGACCCAGGCAGAACAAGTAAGCGAAACAGAAATGTCGGCAATGACCAAAGATATGCTTGGCAGTCTTGGCGGAATGTTTGGAAACTAGTGCGCTGCTAGCCAGTTATTCCCCTCGCCAATCTCTACTTCTATTGGCACATCGGTCTTGATCGCTGTTTTCATCCGGTGCATAATGATCTCTTTCATTACGGCAACTTCAGATTTTAACACATCAAACACCAACTCATCATGTACCTGCATGGTCATTTTAGACTGTAATCCTTTTTCGATGATGTCTTTATGGATATTGATCATGGCTACTTTGATCATGTCGGCTGCTGAACCTTGTATGGGGGCGTTGATGGCATTTCGCTCTGCAAAGCCCCGTACGGTTTGGTTAGCAGAATTGATATCTCTCAGGTAACGTCGGCGACCAAGGATGGTTTCTACAAATCCGTTCTCCCTGGCAAAGTTCATCGTATCTGCCATATATCTTTTTATACCCGGGTATTGTGCAAAGTACTGCTCAATGATCTCTGCCGCCTCTTTACGGGGAATGCCTAGGTTTTGAGAAAGTCCGAATGCCGATTGTCCGTAGATGATGCCAAAGTTTACCGCCTTGGCATTTCTGCGCTGGTTGGCGGTAACTTCTTCAATAGTTATTCCGTAAACCCGCGCGGCAGTGGCGGTATGGATATCAATGCCCTTATTAAAAGCATCCAACATGTTTTCTTCTTTACTAATGTCTGCAATGATCCGCAACTCTATCTGCGAATAATCTGCCGATAGCAATACGTGGTGCTCATCTCTCGGGATAAATGCTTTTCTTACCTCCCTGCCCCGCTCTGTGCGGATTGGTATGTTTTGCAGATTGGGGTTATTGGAGCTTAGCCTTCCTGTTGCTGCAACAGCCTGATTATAGCTGGTATGTACCCGTCCGGTTTTAGGGTTAACCATCAGTGGCAATGCATCTACATAAGTAGATTTTAATTTTTGTAGCTGGCGGAAATCCAGGATGTCCTGCACAATATCACTTTTACTGGCCAGCGCCAGCAACACATCTTCTCCGGTTTGGTACTGCCCGGTTTTCGTTTTCTTTGCCTTAGGATCCAAGCAAAGTTTGTCGAACAAAACCTCACCTAGCTGCTTTGGCGATGCCAGGTTAAACTTTATGCCACATTTGTCAAATACACTCTGCTCAAACCTGCGGATATCAATTTCCAGCTCCTTTGAATAGTTAATGAGGGTATCCATGTCAATCCTTACGCCTTCCTTTTCAATATCGGCCAATACATAGATCAGTGGGTTCTCTACATTTGTTGCCAGATCTTCTGCATTTAGTTCTTTAAGCATAGGCGCAAAAATATTAGAAAGCTGCAAGGTTACGTCGGCATCTTCCGCCGCATAATCTACTACCTTTTCAACAGGAACGTCTCTCATATTGCCCTGCCCTTTTCCTTTGGCACCAATTAGGGTAGTAATGCTGATTGGCGAATAGCACAGGTAGTTTTCTGATAGCACATCCATGTTATGTCGGGTATCTGGATCTATCAGGTAATGTGCCAGCATGGTATCAAATAGTTTACCTTTAACGGATACATCATACCATTTCAAAATCAGCATATCGTACTTGATGTTCTGGCCTACCTTGGCCGCAGCGGCGTCTTCCAGCCAGGGTTGCAACGCGGCCAGCACGGCGCCAAGCGGCAACTGGTCGGGAGCGCCCGGAAAGTCATGCCGCAGCGGCACATAAGCCGCCTCACCCGGCTG
>JANXVH010000122.1 GCA_025351765.1 Pedobacter sp. | reverse complement strand
CGCTCTTTTGGGAATACATTGCCAATATAGCATATGCGCTGGTGTTGTTTAAACTACGCAATAAAATATTATGGAGCTTAATTGTTATTGCGGCAATACTGCTTTGTTATGAATCATACAAATCTACCTATTTGGGAGTAGGCTGGGGTGGAGACAACTTTGCGGGCGGAGGCATAAGAGTACTCTATTCCTTTCTGGCGG
Organism: Pedobacter sp.; assembly: GCA_025351765.1. Lineage (GTDB taxonomy): Bacteria > Bacteroidota > Bacteroidia > Sphingobacteriales > Sphingobacteriaceae > Pedobacter. Next base: position 32,585 of record JANXVH010000122.1, on the reverse strand, counting down.
GCATTTTGGTTTACCGATCAAACTGGATCATAAAGTCTAAACTTGGCTTTCTTTCCATGGGATTTCTACTTGTACTGGCCTTCCTGGTTCCCTATTCAGATAAGGTGAACTGGTTAACGGACCCCTTAATTGTTATCTTCTATTTCCCAATCTTAATTGCTTTGGGCGCAGGTGCGCAATTAACAGAGAGATTTACCAAAATTTGCAAGCTTTCAGGAGAAATATCTTATCCGCTCTATATGACGCATTATCCATTTTTATGGATTTTTTTAAGTTACATAGAAGCGAAGAAGCCTAGTATGGAGCAAATGACATTAATTATTCCAATAGCAACTATGCTTTTAATTTTGTTTGCTTATGCCATTATGATGTTATTAGATATACCTATTCGGAAGTATTTAAAAGATCGATTATCAAAAGCTTGATTGTTGAAACCAGTTAAAGATACAATTTCAACTTCCTAAATTATCTTATAACATACTAGCTAAGATTAGGTTTAAAACAAGCTTTAGTTTAAATGAAGAACGCTTTGTTATTTACTTGTGTTTAACAGGTATTAAACCCGTTTTTAAACGGGTGTATAACGAGTATACAACGGGTTTATAACGAGTATAGAACGAATTATTTGTTAACCAAAGCTGGCTTTGATTACACCCGCAACAAACCATGTTTTAAAACCAACAAAATCGATTTTATATTGAGTGGTTACTTAATAACAATTTTATTTAAGTTTGTTCTTATGAATATCTTAATTTTAGGTTCAGGTGGAAGAGAAAGTGCATTTGCCTGGAAGGTGCGTCAGTCGGCCCTATGTGAGCAGCTTTTTATTGCTCCGGGCAACGGTGGTACTGGCGCTTACGGTAAAAACGTTAACATAGATCCTAATAATTTTGAAGCGGTAAAAGCATTGGTTCTAAAAGAGAAAATTGAACTGGTTGTTGTAGGGCCAGAAGAACCATTGGTTAATGGCATTCATGATTTCTTTCTTGAAGATGAAGCTTTGGCCAATATTCCGGTAATTGGTCCCAAAAAAGAAGGCGCCATTTTAGAGGGCAGTAAAGATTTTTCAAAGCAGTTTATGGCGCGACATGGCATCCCTACCCCGGGATCTCAGTCGTTCACAAACGAAAATTTACAAGAAGGTTTGGCCTACCTAGATAACCATAGTTTACCCATTGTACTTAAGGCAGATGGATTGGCTGCGGGCAAAGGCGTTTTGATTTGCCAAAGCATTGAAGAAGCCAAAGAAGAACTTCAGTTAATGCTTGGCGGTAAGTTTGGAGCTGCAGGTTCATTGGTAGTAATTGAGGAGTACCTAAATGGAATTGAACTTTCTGTATTCGTGCTTACGGATGGCGACAATTATGTTGTTCTGCCAGAAGCAAAGGATTATAAGAAAATAGGTGTTGCAGATTCAGGCCTTAATACTGGAGGTATGGGTTCTGTTTCGCCGGTTCCTTTTGCTGATGCGGAGTTTCTAAAAAAGGTAGAGGAACGTATTATTTTGCCTACTATCAGTGGATTAAAAAAAGACAATATTGATTATACAGGTTTCATCTTTTTCGGCCTGTTTAAGGTTGGCGATGATCCTTTAATTATAGAATACAATTGCCGGATGGGCGATCCGGAGACGGAAAGTGTAATCCCAAGGATAGAAAACGATTTGGTAGAATTGTTCATCGCAGTAGCAGAAAAAAAATTGCAATACCAACAGTTAAAGATTAGTGCTAAGAACGCAGCTACGGTTATGATTGTTGCTGGGGGATATCCTGGGGATTATGAAAAAGGAAAGTACATTACCGGCATTGATAACATCAGGAACTCTACCGCTTTTCATGCAGGTACAGTAACGGAAGGAGGGATGATAAAAACAAATGGAGGTAGGGTAATTGCAATTACCAGCTTACAGGATACGCAGTTTGAAGCCTTACAAAGTGCCACTGCCGATGCAGCGAGAATTTATTTTGACGGGAAATACTTTAGGGAAGATATAGGGTTTGACTTGGTTTAATTACCGTTATAAAAACATATAGTATAAAATTAGGACAATGAAATTGAGATTTAGTTTAGTGTTAATGGCGCTGTTGCTTTCAGCATCGGGCCTATTTGCTGCGGCAAAGGATTTATATCAGATAAAGATTTATCATTTAAAAAGTGCAGATCAAGAAAAAATGGTCGAAAGCTATTTAGAAAAGGCGTATTTACCTGCACTGCACAGAGCTGGAATTGCGAAAGCAGGGGTATTCAAAAACATTAAGGCAGCTAATTTTGATGAAACAAAAGACGAGCGACTGATTTACGTATTGTTGCCTTTTAAATCTGCAGATGCATTGTTTAAACTAAATGATAAGCTGGAAAAGGATAAGCTATATCAGCAAAATGGGGCAGACTATATCGATGCTGCTTATAACAAAGTGCCTTACGAAAGGATTGAAACCATTCTAATCAGTGCTTTTGAGAAAAGCCCATTCTTTAACCTATCGACGGTGAGCACACCCAAGGCGAATCGCGTTTATGAACTACGCAGTTATGAAGGGCCAACTGAGAAGCTTTACAAAAGTAAAGTAAAGATGTTTAATACTGGTGATGAGATTGGGTTATTTAAAAGACTGGGCTTTAACGCCGTATTTTATGGCGAAGTATTGGCGGGTTCACGTATGCCTAACCTAATGTACTTGACTACATTTGATAACAAAGCGGCAAGAGATAAACACTGGGATGCTTTTTCTAGCGACAGCCAATGGAAAACATTATCTGCTGTTGAAGAGTATAAAAATACCGTTTCAAAAAGTACAATTCTGTTTTTATACCCAGCAGATTACTCTGATATTTAACCGAATATCATTTATCCTGCCTAAATTTCTATTTCTAAAAGATAAGAAGTAGCTTTGCCGCTTAAATGAGACACATAGTAACATTATCTCTTGTATTTTTTAGCCTTACACAATTGGCCAAAGCTGAGCGTGTAGAGGGGTTGAGGATATTGACGAGACAGTATTGTGATAAGCACCAGACCAATCCGGCGGCGGCTTCTGTAAGCCAGGGCCAGCCTGATGATCCGCGCTATCCATTTTTTATGTCTTATAGCGACTTAACTGTTATTGGGGTTGCTGCACAGCATAACCCGCTTACCTATTATGTAAATAACCAGATCATCCAAGATCTGACCGTTAAGGAAACACCTAAAAATAACAGCCCTTAGGTACCGCCCTGTTATCCTGAATTTATTTCATACACAGCTGCCATATGGCTTTTAACCTGCATGGCTTGGTTGTTGTAAGTATCATTTTTTAAATTATCACAGTACATAAACACAAAATATAGCACATGTTAGGATTTTTAACCAAGGTTTTTGGAAGCAAATCAGAAAGAGATATCAAGGTTATTCAACCTGTTGTAAACCAGATAAATGAAGAGTACGCGAAGCTGTCTGCTTTAAGTAACGACGAGCTGCGTAATAAAACTATTTACTTTAAAGAAGTTATTGCTACAGCTTTAGCTGAAATTGATGGTCGTATTGGTGCTTTAAAGACACAGGGCGAAAGTCAGGAACTTTCATTAGCTGAAAAGACTTCCATTTATGACCAGATTGATGCCCTAATTAAAGACCGCGATAAGGAATTGGAAGTGGTATTACTTGGTTTATTGCCACAGGCATTTGCGGTAGTTAAAGAAACGTCCAACCGTTTTACAGCGCATGAGTTTTTAGAAGTAACCGCCACTCAGTTTGACCGGGATTACGCAGCGCTTAAAAAAAATGTAACCATTAAAGGCGATAAAGCTTTATGGGCTAACAAATGGGATGCTGCAGGTACGGAGGTATTGTGGAACATGGTGCATTATGATGTACAGCTAATAGGTGGTATTGTGTTGCACAGCGGTAAAATAGCAGAGATGGCTACTGGTGAGGGTAAAACCCTGGTAAGTACGCTGCCTGCATATTTAAATGCTTTAGCCGGACAAGGGGTTCACATTGTAACGGTAAATGATTATTTGGCACGTCGTGACTCTGAGTGGAATGGGCCTTTGTTTGAATTTCATGGCTTAAAGGTAGATTGTATAGACAGGCATGAGCCAAATTCTCAGGAGAGAAGGGATGCTTACCTGGCAGATATTACTTATGGTACCAATAACGAGTTTGGTTTTGATTACCTGCGTGATAACATGTCTCAAACTCCAGATCAGCTGGTACAGCGCAAGCTGCATTTTGCCATGGTGGATGAAGTCGATTCAGTATTAATTGATGATGCGCGTACTCCTTTAATCATTTCAGGTCCTGTTCCCTTTGGAGATCAGCATGAATTCTACGAGCTTAAACCTCGTATAGAGCGTTTAGTTTCCGCACAGCGTGAATATATTACTAAAGCTTTAAATGAAGCTAAAAAACTAATAAATGATGGTAAAGCAGGTACGGAAGAAGGAGAAGGTGGATTAGCCCTGCTTCGTGCTCACCGTGGTTTGCCTAAAAACAAGGCATTGATTAAGTTTTTAAGTGAAGGGGGCAATAAGCAAACTTTACTTAAAACTGAAAACCATTACATGGCAGATCAGTCTAAAAATATGCCTAAGGTTGATGCTGAATTGTATTTCTATATAGATGAGAAAAACAATCAGGTAGAGCTTACGGAGAAAGGTATTGAGCTAATCACTAAGTCTGGCGAGGATGCACATTTCTTTGTATTGCCAGATGTGGGGACTGCAATTGCTGATATCGAAAAATCTGACTTGAGCAATGAAGATAAAATTGCACAGAAAGATTCGCTAATGCGTGATTATTCTATCAAAGCAGAGAGAATTCACTCTGTAAATCAACTACTTAAAGCATATACTTTGTTTGAAATTGATGTAGAATACATCATTGATGAAGGTAAGATTAAGATTGTTGATGAGCAAACTGGTCGTATAATGGACGGGCGCCGTTATTCTGATGGTTTGCACCAGGCTATTGAGGCCAAAGAGAATGTAAAGGTAGAAGATGCATCTCAAACTTATGCTACCGTAACCTTACAGAACTTTTTTAGGATGTACCATAAGCTGTGTGGTATGACTGGTACTGCAACTACTGAAGCAGGGGAGTTCTGGTCTATCTATAAGCTGGATGTGGTTGAGATTCCTACCAATAGGGTTATTTCAAGAACTGATCATCAGGATTATGTGTATAGGACAGTACGCGAAAAATATAATGCAGTTGCAGAGGAGATTGTTAAGTTAACAGAAGCAGGAAGGCCGGTTCTAGTTGGTACCACATCTGTAGAGATCTCTGAGTTGTTAAGCCGTATGCTTAAGTTAAGAGGCATTAAGCACAATGTTTTGAATGCAAAAATGCACCAAAGTGAGGCAGATATTGTAGCAGAGGCTGGTCAGTCAGGTCAGGTTACTATAGCCACCAACATGGCTGGCCGGGGTACGGATATTAAATTAGGCGCAGGCGTTAAAGAAGCAGGTGGTTTAGCTATTGTAGGAACAGAGCGCCATGAATCCCGTCGAGTAGACAGGCAGTTACGCGGTCGTGCTGGTCGCCAGGGTGATCCTGGATCTTCTCAATTCTTCGTATCATTGGAAGATAACCTGATGCGGTTATTTGGATCTGAAAGGATCTCTAACGTGATGGTAAGAATGGGAATTGAAGATGGAGAAGTGATCCAGCACTCTATGATTACCAAATCTATTGAGCGTGCACAGAAGAAAGTAGAAGAGAACAACTTTGGTGTTCGTAAACGTTTACTGGAATATGATGATGTAATGAACTCACAGCGTACTGTTATTTATTCTAAACGTAAAAATGCGTTGTTTGGTGAGCGTTTAGACGTTGACATGAGCAACATGGTATTTGATGTTGCGGAAGATATTGTAACAGAATACAAAGAGGATGGTAATTTTGAAGGCTTTAAGCTAGAGGTGATCAAGAACTTCTCTTCTGATACAACAATAGACGCTGCTGAATTTGGTTCAAGGAATATCCACACACTAACGGACAAACTGTTTGATGAGATGACTGCTTTCTACAGTAGGAAATCTGAAGCGATAATTAATCGGGCTATGCCGATAATGATTCTGGTATATGATGAGCGTGGAGAACACGTTGATCAAATAATGATTCCGTTTACAGATGGCATCAGAAGCGTTCAGGTACCTGTAGACTTGAAAAAGGCGATTGACAATAAGGGTAAGGAAATTGCTAAATCATTTGAACAGACGATTGTACTAGCGCTAATTGATGAGACCTGGAAAGAGCACTTACGTGAGATGGACGAATTGAAGCAATCTGTACAAAATGCAGTTTACGAGCAGAAGGATCCGTTGGTTATTTATAAAATGGAAGCATTTAATTTGTTTAAAAACATGTTGAATGCAGTGAATAAAGAGGTGGTTAGTTTCTTATATAAAGGTGGGATTCCGGCACAAACCGATCCTAATGACGTAAGAGAAGCACAGGCACCAAGACCAATTTCAAATAGAATAAAGACTTCTAAACCTGAGTTTGCGATTGCTGGTGGAAATGCCGGAATGCCAGAGATGGAAGATACACGCGAACAAGTACCTCAACAGCCAATTCGTAAAGAAGTAACCGTTGGTAGAAACGAGCCATGTCCATGTGGAAGTGGTAAGAAGTTTAAAAACTGCCATGGTGCAGGCGCATAATTAAAAATTATTGATGAGAATAGTAATCGTTGCTATGTGCTGTTTTTTCTCTATTGGCTTGTTTGCGCAAACCAGGGGTATTGTTACCATAGAGAAAGATCCGCTGATAGACAGTTTGATTGCAAAGCGAATTCAACTAAGTGCTACCCATGCTACCGTTCCTGTAGTTGGCACAGGAACGGTAAAACAGGGGTTTATTGTATCCCAAATAGGGTATAGAGTGCAGGTGTTCTATGGGTCGGACAGGCGGGAGGTATTTAGTGAACAATCGAGATTCAACAACCTTTACCCAACAATAAATACCTATATTACCTACAAGCAGCCCAACTACTATTTAAAAGTAGGAGATTTCAGAACAAGATTAGATGCGCAGCGTTTAATGAACGAGCTGAAAATTACTTTTCCTACACTTTTCATATTCAGGGAAAAAATTAATGCCCCAAGTTTAGATTACAGCAATGATAGATAAGGATCAAATACAATTACACGCTGCTGAAATATTTGAGCAGGTTGTTGGTTACCGCCAGCACATACATGCCCATCCAGAATTGTCTTTCAAAGAATTTGAAACCTCTGCATTTATTAAAGGCAAGCTAACCGAATGGGGAATCCCTTTTTCGGAGATGGCCAATACCGGCGTGGTAGGGTTAATTACAGGAGCATTTCCGTCAGAACAAGTGGTTGCGCTAAGAGCGGATATGGATGCACTGCCCATCCTTGAAGCTAATGATAAACCTTACGCTTCTAAGAATCCAGGAGTAATGCATGCCTGCGGCCATGATGTACACAGTTCCTCTCTATTAGGAACAGCATTTATATTGAACAGTTTAAAAGATGAATTTGGAGGAACGGTGAAACTGATCTTTCAGCCTGCAGAAGAAGTATTGCCAGGTGGCGCAAGCATTATGATTAAAGAAGGCGTGTTGGAGAACCCTAAACCGCAGGCTATTATCGGTCAGCATGTAATGCCTTTGATTGCTAGCGGTAAAGTAGGCTTCCGTTCAGGCATTTATATGGCCTCAACAGATGAATTGTATGTTACCGTATATGGTAAAGGCGGGCATGGCGCACAGCCACATCAAAACATAGACCCTGTACTTATTACATCACATATTATTATAGCATTACAACAGATAGTAAGCCGCAATGCTGATCCAAGAACACCTTCTGTATTGTCGTTCGGAAAAGTGCAGGCAAATGGCGCCACTAATATTATCCCCAATGAAGTAAAACTGGAAGGAACATTCCGAACGCTGAACGAGGATTGGAGAAAAGAAGCAAAGCGCCTGATGAAGAAAATGGCAGAAGGCATTGCTGAAAGCATGGGTGGAAGTTGCGAATTTAGGATTGTAAATGGATATCCATTTCTAATCAATGAACCCAGGCTTACCGAAAGTTCGCGCGCATGCGCAGAAGAATATTTAGGTAAAGACAACGTGATAGACCTGGACATTTGGATGGCTGCAGAAGATTTTGCTTACTACTCCCAAGTTACAGACGCCTGTTTTTACAGGCTAGGTACAGGGAATATAGAAAAGGATACGACATACTCTGTTCACACACCAAGATTTGATATTGACGAGGATGCGCTAAAGACATCTACCGGGTTAATGGCCTATATTGCATTAAAGCAGCTGGGTAACTAATTAAGATGAGAAAAATTTTATTGTTGTTGCTGATTTGTGGAATGGGAATTACTGTTTACGGACAAGCAATAGATCGTTTTAACCCCGATACCATTAAGACCATACAGCTGGATACCTCAGTAAAGATCTCTGCACAGCGGTTTGGAATTGAGACTTTTATCAACGCCGTCATTACCGACGAAACCTTTTATCAGGCATTCAGGAACATGAAGAAATATACCTTCACGGCTGAAAACAGGATTTATACTTACGATAATGACAACAAGGTAGAAGGTAAGGTGTACAGAAAGATCAGGCATAATAATGATGGTCCGTATAAGATGGAATATCTGGCTAAAGAAGAATCGGGCAAGTTGTATAAGAAGAATGGCAAGTTCCAGTTGTACACTGTAGAAATGTTTGATTACATTTTTATGAATCCCCAGAGCTCAGATTTAGTTGCAGAGGGGCCTATGATTACCGATGCTAAAGGAAAAGGAGCAAATGAGAGTTACAAAAACAAGCTCAAAACATTAATCTTTACTCCAGGAAGACCCATTAAAGGCCTTCCGTTTATTGGCGATAAAACACAAATTTTTACGGCCAATATGAGGCAGTATTATGATTATTCTTATGATAGCGGTATGTATCTGGATTCTATCCCAGTTTACCGGTTTAAGGTGGCCGTAAAAAAGGACATCAGCAGCGGTACAAAAGATGGTTTAATGATTAAGACGCTTACTACTATTTTTGATAAGCGGAATTTTGCCATTCTGGGCAGGTATGTAGATATGAAATACAGTAACATCCTGTTTGATTTTGATGTGCAGATGAACATTGAGATGAGCTATTTTGATGGGGAGAAACTGCCTACAAAAATTACTTACCAAGGCAACTGGGATTACCCTTTTAAGAAGGAAGAACGGGCCAGTTTTTTAATTGTACACAAGGACTACCACTTAGGAAAAGGAAAGTAATTTTTTAACTTCGTAGCCCGCGCTCTTTATCATTGCGAGGTACGGGTTGTCATTGCGAGGTACAAGGTTGTCATTGCGAGGTACAGGGTTGTCATTGCGAGGTACGAAGCAATCTACTAGCTTGATGAGATTGCTTCGTACCTCGCAATGATGGATGTGCCTCGCAAGGACGGATATAAGAAAAGAAATAGTTTGAAATAATATGATTAATCAGGATACCATAAACAAAATCATGGACACTGCCCGTATAGAAGAGGTTGTGGGTGATTTTGTCGCTTTAAAAAAGCGTGGTACCAGTTTAATAGGTAATTGCCCTTTTCATAACGAGAAAACACCATCATTTCATGTTTCTGTAACCAAGGGCATTTACAAATGCTTTGGCTGCGGCAAGGGAGGTGATTCTGTCCATTTCGTTATGGATCATGAAAAATATTCCTACCCAGAAGCACTAAAATTCCTTGCCAATAAATACAATATTGAGGTAGAAGAGACGGTACAATCGCCGCAAAATATTGAACTTCAGAACGCCAGGGAAAGTCTTTACATCGTTTCAGAATACGCTTCAGCTTTCTTTGCTAACGAACTTTGGACTGGCGATGAAGGCAGGGCCATAGGATTAAGCTATTTTAAAGAGCGGGGGTTTAGGGAAGATATTGTTAAAAAATTCCAATTGGGATATTCCCCAGATGTATGGGATGCATTGATACAGGGGGCGGTTGCTGCCGGGCATAAAGAAGACTACTTGGAAAAAACAGGGCTGGCTATTCGCAATGATAAGGGAAAGCTTTACGACAGGTTTAGGGGTAGGGTAATGTTCCCGATCCACAATTTTACCGGCAGGGTAATTGGATTTGGAGGCAGAACACTTAAAACTGATAAGAATGTCCCCAAGTATGTCAACTCGCCTGAGAGTGAGATTTACCATAAATCAAACGTGCTTTATGGGCTGTACCAGGCTAAAAAGGCAATAAGAGAAACAGACAATTGCTACCTTGTAGAAGGTTATGCCGATGTGCTTTCTGTACACCAGGCTGGGGTAGAGAACGTAGTAGCATCTTCCGGTACTTCCCTTACTACAGAGCAAATTAGGATGATAGGCAGGTTTACAGAGAATGTAACCATCCTATATGATGGTGATGCGGCAGGGATCAAAGCATCGCTACGCGGACTGGACATGATACTGGAGGAAGGCTTGAATGTTAAGGTGGTTTCCTTTCCAGATGGACATGACCCGGATTCTTATATGCACCGTGTTGGAGCGGGAGAGTTCAGGAAATACATTGAAAATAACCGTAAAGACTTTATCCTCTATAAAGCCAATACTTTACTTGCAGAAGCAGGCACAGACCCGATTAAGCGAGCAGGTATTATTAGAGATATTGTAGAAAGCATTTCCAAGATTCCTGATGATATTAAAGCATCCATTTTTATCAGAGAATGCAGTGGATTACTGCAGGTGGAAGAGCGCATTCTATTATCAGAGCTTAATAAAATGCGTGCGGCAAGGTTTAAAAAAGCCAGCAGCAGTAATACCGTATCGCAACAAAAACAACAGCAACTTCAGGATGGTCCGCCAGATAATCTTTTTGAAAGCCAGGATTCTTCCGCAATACCAGAAGAAACTAAACAGGAGGCAGATGACGATAGCCTGCAGGAGCAGGAAATTGTACGGTTGCTATTGGCCTTTGGTCACGAACTGGTAAACTGGGATAAGATAGACAATATGTATATCGGGTCTTTTATTATGCAAAATCTATCGGACGTAACGTTTGATAATAAGCTCTGCAAAAAGATTATCGATACCTACCGGGAAGAAATAGAGGACGGTCACCTTCCGGTAGCCAATCAGTTTATCAAAAGTAATAACAGGGAAATAGCTGATCTGGCAATAACCTTATCAACCTCTCCCTATATGCTAAGTGAAAATTGGTATAATAAACACAAGATCTATGTGAGGGATGAAACGGTAAACTTAAAAGCAACAATATTGGGGGGTATCTTCCATTTAAAGAAGAGAAAAGTGGACCGTATGCTATTTAACCTGCTCAATGAAATTAAAGCAGAAATTGACCCTGTAAATCAGGAAATACTAATGCAACGCTACTCGTTTATAAAAGGTGTAGAGAGAGAAATCTCTAAATTTCTGGGTTCTGTAATATTGAAATAGATGGCAAGTCACAATGACCTTGGGAAAAGAGGCGAAGACATCGCTAAGGATTTTTTAGAGAACAAAGGCTACCATATCCTGCGCATGAACTGGAAGCATGCGCGTGCAGAAATAGATTTGATTGCCATCTGCCAAGGCGTATTGATTTTTGTGGAAGTTAAAACCCGCAGCTCTGTAGACTATGGAGCGCCAGAGGATTTTGTTGATTGGAAAAAGGAAAAACAGCTGGAGTTTGCTTCCCTAGCCTTTATTGAACAGCAGGAACATGATGGGGAGATCAGGTTTGACGTAATTGCAATTACATTTGAAAATAGAAATATCTATAAAATTAATCATATAGAAGATGCATTTTGGCCTAGTTAATACGTGTAAATCACGCCTTCAATACCTTAGTAGACTAGTTGTTTTAGCTGCAATACTTGCGCTTAACGCCTGTACTCCAGATACTGCCATCAATACCGTTGTCTTTAAATATCCTGAACAAGGACAGTTGGTTTCATTAGGTGAGGATGTAAAGGTTGCCTTAGACCTCCCTAAAGGCATGCAAATTACTTCAGCAACTTACCTTGTTGATGGAAAGCAGGTAGCCCAGAAGAACAATGCAGATTCCATCATCCTAAAAACAGACGGCCTGTCTGTTGGCTATAAATTGATTAGCGTTATACTAGACAATGGAAGCAAAAAGGATACAATAACCACTAATATTGTACTGAAAGCAGGAACCAAGCCTTTGTTGTACGGTTACAAAGTAGTAAACATTTTTCCGCATGATACGGCTGCGTATACACAGGGACTGGAATACCACAATGGTAGATTTTTGGAAAGCACGGGGTTAGAAGGATTCTCTACTTTAAGATGGGTTAATCCGAAAACAGGTATCCCTTTGCAGAAGATAAGCATTGATAAAAAATATTTTGGTGAAGGCGCAACATTGGTTGGAGATAAGATAGTCATGCTAACCTGGCAGGGTAATATTGGGTTTGTATTTGATGCAACTACCTTAGTTCAAAAGGGAAATTTTCCTTATCAGAACAGTAGAGAAGGCTGGGGGCTTTGCTTTGATGGTAAGCAGCTTATTAAATCTGATGGAACTAATAGGCTCTATTTCCTTAATAAGGATACCTATAAGGAAGAAAGCGTAATAGACGTTTATGACAACGATGGACCCGTAAACTCAATAAATGAACTGGAATATATTGATGGAAAAATCTATGCAAATATTTATACCAAAGATTACCTGGTTGTTATAGACCCGAAATCTGGTATCGTAGAAAAAAAGATAGACATGAGCGGACTGTTGGCTAAAGGTTATACCGTAACCGATCGTGATAAAGAAATAGATGTGTTAAATGGAATTGCCTGGGATAAAGGAGGCAAGCGCTTATACGTTACGGGCAAGAAATGGCCTAAGCTATTTGAAATAACGTTAGTTCCCCAATAAAAGGGAACTAACGGAAGTATTTTTACTTTGAAGCAATCTTTGCAGGATCACTGATGTAACCGTTGTAAGAGATAGATTGTCTGTTATTACTTACCACATGTAAAGAAGCATAGCCATTTGGCGTAATATTTAACGTCATAGACATTACATCACCCTTAGTATCTTCAGGTTTGATTGTTACAATGTAATTCCCTTTTTTCTTTCTATCAGCCTTGTAGCTATATGCTTTGGAACTGAATTTAATGCCACCTTCGTTGGCAGTTTTAGGGGCATTGTAAGATCTGCCGTAATATGGCAAACTTGCATCAACGCCTTCTTGGTTAACAGTAAGTTGATATCTTGATCCCGTAAGTTGAATTACACCACCAGCCATTGCGCCAGGCATTCTGCTAAGTACAGCACTGATCTCTGCTGAGTTCATGGGCGAAGCACTAGTTGCATTAAAAACAAAGTTCTTACCCTCCACAAGTTTTATGGTAGTTGCTTTGTCAGTTTGGGCAGACGCCTGGATTGCGATGAAGAGCACGGCAATCATTAAAATGTTTTTAAGCTTTTTCATGATCTTTAGTTTAATTTATGAATGTATATTTGGTTTTATTTCCTTGTATTAGAACAAATTAGCAGCCATAAGGTTTAAACAAATGACGCTAATTTATTCCATAAATCCAATTATCTCCAAGCTTTGTACTGATTGATCAACCCATTAGTAGATCCGTCATGTGAAGTCACCTCTTTATCGTCTGCTAATTCTGGTAAAATGCTTTTTGCCAATTGCTTACCTAGCTCTACACCCCATTGATCAAAGCTGAAGATGTTCCATATAATTCCCTGTACAAAGATCTTATGCTCATAAATGGCAATCAGGTTACCAAGACTGAAAGGCGTAACTTTTTTAAGGATAATTGAGTTGGTAGGCCTGTTTCCTTCAAACACTTTAAATGGCGCAAGCTTTTCAATTTCATCAGCAGATTTACCGTCTTTTTTCAATTCTTCTGTAACCTGTTCCTTTGTCTTTCCATTCATCAATGCTTCAGTTTGTGCAAAAAAGTTAGACAATAAGATAGGATGATGATCTCCAATGGGATTTAAGCTCTGCGCAGGCGCAATAAAATCGCAAGGGATGAGGCGTGTACCCTGGTGGATCAGTTGATAAAATGCATGCTGACCATTTGTGCCTGGCTCTCCCCAAATAATAGGGCCTGTTTCATAACTAACCTCCTGGCCATTTCTATCCACGTGCTTACCATTGCTTTCCATGTCGCCTTGTTGGAAATAGGCCGCAAAGCGATGCATGTATTGATCGTAAGGAAGGATAGCTTGAGTTTCTGCGTTAAAGAAGTTGATGTACCACACGCCAATTAACCCAAGGATTACAGGTACGTTGATCTCAAATTCTGCAGTTTCAAAATGCTGGTCGGCCGCATGCGCGCCAGCTAACAATTGCTTAAAGTTATCAAAGCCAACACTTAGGGCAATAGGCAAACCAATGGCGCTCCACAGCGAGTACCTGCCGCCTACCCAATCCCAAAACTCAAACATGTTCTTTGTATCAATACCAAAAGCGGCAACGTCTTTAGCATTGGTAGAAAGTGCCGCGAAATGTTTTGCAATATCTTCTTTCTTAGCACCTTTTTCCAAGAACCAGCTACGTGCAGTGTTGGCGTTGGTCATGGTTTCCTGAGTGGTAAATGTTTTAGATGCAACGAGGAATAGCGTTGTTTCTGGATCAACTTTTTTAAGCGTCTCCGCTATGTGTGTTCCGTCAATGTTAGAAACAAAGTGTAGGTTAAGGTGATTTTTATACGCTTTTAGTGCCTCAGTTACCATTACAGGCCCAAGATCAGAACCGCCGATCCCAATGTTTACCACATCAGTAATTGCTTTCCCCGTGTAACCCTTCCAATTGCCAGAGATGATCTCCTTACAAAATTTCTCCATCTTATCCAGAACGGTATGAACATCTTCAACTACGTTCTTGCCCTCTACTCTGATCTCGCCATTGGCAGGCTCACGCAAAGCAATATGTAATACCTGTCGGCCTTCAGTTTGGTTAATTTTTTCACCAGAGAACATGGCCTTTATTGCCTCGTCCAGTTTACATTCCCTGGCAAGTTGAATCAATAAAGCAATGGTGGTATCGTCAACTCTGTTTTTGGAATAATCTACCAGGATATCTTCAAATACCAGAGAAAATTTCTCAAAACGGGCACTGTCTTCCGTAAACAATTCCTTCAGGTTTTTTTCATTGATGCTGATGAAATGGTCAGCAAGATATTTGTAGGCTTCTGTCTCTGTAAAATTTATTGTAGGGAACATATCTTATCGTGTTTTTTGTAAATGTAGCAGTTTATTTTATTTGGTAAAGTTTGTTATTGATAATTGCGGCAGGTGGAATTATCGGTCGATAATACTATATTTAACATAAAAAAGCTTACCCATGAAAAAACTTTACTTTATCCTGTTTTTGCTCATCTCTTATAACGCCGTTGCACAGAAAAATATTTTGCGACTAGCTATTTCAAAAAAAGCAATATCCATAGAAGAAAAGGTGATTGCCTGGCGCAGAGACTTTCATGAACACCCTGAATTGGGAAACAATGAAATAAGAACAGCAGGAATTGTTGCTAACCATTTGAAATCGCTGGGTATAGAAGTAAAAACAGGAGTTGCTAAAACGGGTGTAGTGGGCATACTAAAAGGAGGTAAACCTGGTGCAGTTGTAGCACTAAGGGCAGATATGGATGGCTTGCCCGTTACAGAACGGGTAAATTTGCCCTTTGCATCAAAAGTTAAGGCAATTTATAATGGGCAGGAAGTAGGTGTAATGCATGCCTGCGGCCATGATACCCATGTAGCCATATTGATGGGTGTAGCAGAAGTGCTGGCCTCCATGAAAAAAGACATACCAGGTACCATTAAGTTTATTTTCCAGCCAGCAGAAGAAGGTGCGCCGGTTGGCGAAGAAGGTGGAGCAGAACTAATGGTTAAGGAAGGTGTTCTGGAGAACCCAAAAGTAAATGCCGTGTTTGGATTGCACATCAATTCTCAAACACCAGTTGGCGATATTACTTACAGGCCAGGCGGTACGATGGCTGCTGTAAATGACATGAAGATTGTCATCACCGGAAGACAAGCGCATGGTGCTTACCCCTGGAGCAGTATTGACCCCATTGTCATCTCTTCCCAAATTGTAAATAACCTGCAAACTATAGTTAGTCGCAACCTTAACTTAACAGAAAATCCAGGCGTGGTAACCATAGGAGCCATTAATGGCGGCGTACGGTCTAACATCATTCCAGAGAAAGTAGAAATGCTGGGTACCATCCGTAACTTCAGTAAAGAAGATGAAGCCATGTTTATTCAGCGCGTAAAGACCATAGTTACAAAGACTGCCGAGGCAGGAGGTGCAACTGCCGATGTAAAGATTCCATACAGTGCACATTATCCGGTAACGTTTAATGATGTGGCACTTACAGAAAAGATGCTGCCTAGCTTGCAGGCCAGTGCAGGTGCAGATCACGTAAAGTTGAAGCCACCGGTAACAGGAGCAGAGGATTTTTCTTTTTACCAGGAAAAGGTTCCGGGATTGTTTATTTTTCTTGGAGGCATGCCAAAAAACGGAGATCCGATCAAAGCGCCGTCGCACCATACTCCTGATTTCTTTATTGACGAAAGCGGCTTTACACTAGGCGTGAATACCTTATGTAATCTCGCAATTGATTATATGCTTTTAAAGAAGTAGCGTCAATAATTAACAATTTTATCTAAGTTTGCGATTATGACTAAGGAACAAATTCAGGATTTAAGGGACAGAATAACGTCGCTGAGGAGGCATCTTTGACGTCGAAACGCGTTTAGAAGATATATATGTAGAGCAGCAGATGACCTTGCAAGCTAACTTTTGGGATGACCCGAAAAAAGCAGAAGCGCATATTGCACAGATCAATTCAAAGAAAGTGTGGACGGATGCTTGGCAGGAAGTAAATGGCTTGCTGGAAGATACACAAGTATTGTTTGATTTTTTTCAGGGTGGGGATGCTACAGCCGATGAAATGCAAGAACAATTTGACCTTTGCAAGGAAGCGGTAGAGAACCTAGAGCTCAAAAACATGCTCAAGAATAAGGAAGATCAGCTTCCGGCAGTAATGCAAATTACCGCAGGAGCGGGTGGAACCGAAAGCTGCGATTGGGCAGCCATGCTGATGCGGATGTACATCATGTGGGGCGAGAAAAACGGATTCAAAGTATCAGAGCAGGATTACCAGGAAGGTGAAATTGTTGGAGTAAAGTCTGTAACCATTCAATTTGTTGGCGATTTTGCCTACGGTTATTTGAAAGGTGAGAATGGTGTACATAGATTGGTAAGGATCTCGCCATTTGATTCCAATGCCAGAAGACATACCTCTTTTGCATCTGTATATGTTTATCCCCTGGTGGATGATACGATAGAAATAGAAGTTAAAGACTCAGAAATAGAGTTTGAGACTTTCAGGTCTGGCGGTGCAGGTGGCCAAAACGTTAACAAGGTTGAAACAGCAGTTAGATTATACCACAAGCCATCAGGCATTGTGATAAAGAACCAAGAATCCAGGTCTCAGCTACAGAATAAAGAGAATGCAATTCGATTGTTAAAGTCGCAGTTATACGAAGCAGAGATTAGGAAGCGGATGGAAGCTACGGCCTTGATAGAAGGAAATAAAAAGAAAATTGAGTGGGGCTCTCAGATTAGAAGCTACGTGTTGGATGATAGGAGAGTTAAAGACCATAGGACTAACTTTCAATCTTCAAACCCTCAGGCTGTACTTGATGGCGATTTAAATGATTTTTTAAAGGCGTATTTAATGGAGTTTTAATTATGAAATATTTCACATTGTTGCTCATGATGTTGTTTTCAATTGCAAGCCTCAAGGCACAGGAAGTAGTTAACCTTTACAAAGGAACAATTCCTGGCGCTAAGCCCACGCCAGCAAACTATATTGAAGATTCTCCAATGGGAGCTGACCACATTACCAGGAGTTCTAAAGTATCTATTCCTACAATGATCGTCTATCAACCCGCTAAAGAAAAGGCCACGGGAGCAGCTGTAATTATTTGTCCGGGTGGCGGATATGGCATACTAGCTATCGATCACGAGGGATATAATATTGCAAAACGTTTTAATGAATTTGGCGTAACTGCATTTGTACTGAAGTATCGCTTACCAAGTGATGCAATTATGAA
Organism: Pedobacter sp.; assembly: GCA_025351765.1. Taxonomy (GTDB): domain Bacteria; phylum Bacteroidota; class Bacteroidia; order Sphingobacteriales; family Sphingobacteriaceae; genus Pedobacter. The sequence continues at coordinate 14,513 of JANXVH010000122.1, read as the reverse complement.
AGATAAATCCTTTGGCCCGCTAATGGATGCACAGCAGGCTATTTACCTGGTAAGGAGAGATGCAGCAAAATGGCAGGTTAATCCCAATAAGATTGGTATTATGGGCTTTTCGGCAGGAGGCCACCTGGCATCCACCCTTACCGTTCATTATGATGATGTTAAAATAGAGAATAAGGAAAAATTGAGCTTGCGACCAGATTTTTCTATCCTGATATACCCTGTTATAACCTTTGGAGAATATACCCATCAAGGCTCATTGAATGCCCTGCTTGGAACTTCACCTACTCAGGATCAGATCGCTTATTTTTCTAATGAGCAACATGTAACAACAAATACACCACCTACATTTTTAGTGCATGCGAATGACGATGGCGCGGTACCTGTACAGAACAGTACGCGCTTTGATGAGGCGTTGGTTAAGAATAAAGTAAAAGGAGAGCTGCATATTTACCAAGGCGGTGGTCATGGTTTTGGTTTACATAACCCAACCACATCAGACGATTGGTTTGAACGTTTGCACAACTGGATGAAGGATAATAAATTCTTATAAGTTGGTATTAACCAGGATGTCCTGAAGCTCTTTCATCTCCTCTGCCTTTTCTTTCGAGCCCAAGTTTTCATACGCGGAGATCAGATTTCTGATTACCCTTCTAATGATCTCTACATTGCTGCAGGGTGCATAAAAGCCGGGTTGAGGATCAAGGTTTAACTGACGTAGAAACTGATCAACGTCATGCTTTCCAAAAATTGCCCCTTTATTGAATGCGTTGATATAAAATAATACGCCAAATTCATGCTCTTCTTGCTTGGTCTCGTCTATATAACCCAATATAAAATGCTGAGGTAAGTTCACACCATAAACAGGGATGTCTAGCTTCTTGGCAAGTGTAGCATAAATAATAGCCAAAGAAATTTGGTTACCTTTTTTACTCTCCATAACCTGACTCATGAAAGAGTTTTGCGGGTCCATGTGGTTCTTTGTATTGCCTGCAAAGCCATAAACATTGTAAAAAACATGATTAATAAGCTTTATCTTTTCAATAGAACTCATTTCGTATTGAAGGCCTATCCAGATTTCTCTTTTTATTTCTTCCAGCTGAAAGATCACTTTATCTTCATCCAAATCTGGATATTGATAGCGGTTAATAACCAGGGCTCCTTGTAAAAGATCAAACGCACCGCTTTGGTACCATAAATTCAGGTCTTCTTTTACGTTGTTGAACTGAATTTTATGAACAATATTTTCAATACGTTGTTGTAATAGCGCATCTAAAGAATGCTCCCATGTGTTTTCCAGAAAGTCTATTACCTGGCTGCCGTATTCCAGCAGCCGCCCTTCAACGTGTTGATACACTTCCTGGTCAGGATCATCCAGAAGTTTTACCAGTGCATTTATTTCTTTAACGTTTTCCATTAAACATATAAGTTTGAATCCCTACTTTTGCGGTTATGGTCTTTAATTTCATTAGCGATTATCTTAAACATCGCCTTATTTCAAAAAGCAGACATGGCACCCACTCTCCATTCGTTTATAAGTTAGCTGATGAGGTAATTTACGATTTTAAGTCTAAAATTGATTATAAAACAATTGAAGATCAGCGAAAAAAACTTTTGAATGACGAATCTCTAATAACGGTTACTGATTTAGGAGCGGGCTCTCACCTTAATAAGAACCGGACAAAGAAAGTAAGTCAGATTGCTAAAAATGCACTAAAGAACCCGCGATTAGCGCAGTTAATTTACCGACTGGCTAAAGATAACAATCCAAAAAGTATCATAGAGCTGGGCACATGCCTGGGTATAACTACCGCATATTTATCAAAAGCATCTCCTAATGCAGATATTATTACCATTGAGGGATGCCCCGAAACAGCCAAAGTAGCTTATAATAATTTCAGAGAATTAGACTTGGATAATATTGAATTACAGGTGGGTAATTTCGATCTTCTTTTACCTACGGTAATAGCAGCGCTTCCTCAATTGGATTTTGTATATATAGATGGAAACCATAGAAAAGATGCCACATTAAACTATTTTAAATGGTGCCTGCCTAAAGTACATGAAGGGTCGCTCCTTATTTTTGATGACATATACTGGAGCAAAGGAATGAAGGACGCATGGGAAGAAATCAAATCAAACCCGCAAGTAACTGTTACTGTTGATTTGTTCTGGATAGGATTGGTTTACTTTAAAAAAGGCCAGGTTAAAGAACACTTCAAGTTAAAGTATTAATTTATTTCTCTTTTAATCAGGCGGCTAAAATGCCTCCGCCAGGCTGATGTAAAATCCAGACTGGCGTTTTTCGTTTGCGCGTTTTTCTCCCACACCATAATCTACCCGTACGCTTAAGCCTTTTTCAGGATCAAAGAAATATCGGCCTCCAGCTCCGTAAGATGGTTTGAAATTTTTAACAGCAAGATCGCCATTGGCAAATACTTGTCCGCCGCCGGCAAAGGCTACAACTCCAAACCTGTTATTGTATCTGTACCTAAGCTCTGCCTGGCCGGCCAAAAGATTCCTGTCCCGAAAGCGCCCTGTATAATAACCGCGCATCATCTCGTCGTTACCCAATTGGGGTAGCAAATAGAAAGGTGTATTCTTGCCTTGAATTGAGTGGAACAGTGCATTAGCGCCCAAAACAAATTTCCTTGATAATGGCCAGAAATTGCGAACGTTTGCTTTAATTAAGCTTCCTGTAAAATTCTCGCCGCCGTAAAAATCGGGTGCATATTGATAGGTAATGCGGCCCATAAAACCTTTTGTTGTGTAGTTGTTTGAGTTTCTGGTGTCATAGCTTTGAGAAATACCAGCATAGATTACCGAGCCGCCAGCTTTATGGATAATGGATTGATCAGTTGTAAAAATACCTCCAACTACGTTATCCTTAAAATTATAGCTTTCAAAGCCCAGTGAAATGCCCGAATAAGCATGGGTGGCCAGCATCTTTTCGGCCTCTAATGACAATTTAACAGAACCTTGTACCAGTCTGTCTTTATCCGCTTCGGCCGTATTGTTTCCAATACCAAAAAAATCAAAAGGCATTCTTTTAAATCGGGCTTCGCCGATATAATGATATGCGTTCTTTTTAGTCCAGATATCGCTTTTAAAAGAAACATTATACTGCCCTTTTGTAGAAACAGAGAGCACTGTGCTGAAATTAGAACTCCGGTTGGTTAAATCTGCGCGGTCCAAATAAGTAGAAAAGAGAGCTCCTAAGCCAAATTCAATACCTACTTCCTGACTATATCTAAAAACGGGAACTGGCATAAAACTTGCCTTCCTAGACGAATCTGTTTTGTTTGAGAGGTATCGTTCAATCAATTTCTTTTGTCCAAATACGTTTGCGGCTATCAAAAAGAGGATGGTGCAAAGCGAGATTTTCTTCATTGGCCTAAAATAATGCAATTATTTAATTATAATGCCGCTATAGCAAGTTTAAGACCACAAATAACAAGTTTCAATGTAGGTTACCCTTTAAGTTGGGTTGCACGCGGGAAAGATTAGGAGTGACTGCGCATCCTGTTAGCTATAGATCCGCCTTGAGTCCGCATATTTTCTGTAAAAAGGCGGACTCAAGGCGGACTCACTGCGCAGTCATGGCGCACTCACTGTTAACCCTTCCCTACAGCATCTCCAGTTAAACCCCTGCGAGATGCCATGCGATCAGAAAGTCGTTGGTTCTGTAAAATTAGATCATGAATAATTAAATACCTATTTTTGCGCCAACAAAATTGATCAATATGAGTACAAGAGGACCAATATCCCAATTTATGGAGCGCAACTACCTCCATTTTAATGCTGCAGCAATGATGGACGCCGTTAAAGGGTACGAAACACATTTAGATGAAGGCGGCAAAATGATGATCACCTTAGCAGGTGCCATGAGTACTGCAGAACTGGGTATATCTTTAGCAGAGATGATTAGACAAGATAAAGTGGCTATCATTTCCTGTACCGGTGCTAACCTGGAAGAAGATATTATGAATCTTGTAGCACATTCACACTATAAGCGCGTTCCCAACTATCGTGATTTAAGTCCGCAAGACGAGTGGGACCTATTAGAGAACCATTACAACCGCGTTACTGATACCTGTATTCCTGAAGAAGAAGCCTTTAGAAGATTGCAAAAGCACATCCATAAAATATGGAAAGATGCAGATACTGCTGGAGAACGTTATTTTCCTCATGAATTTATGTATAAAATGCTGCTTAGCGGAGATTTAGAGCAATACTATGAAATTGATCCTAAAAATTCATGGATGCTTGCTGCAGCCGAAAAGAACTTGCCAATAGTAGTTCCTGGTTGGGAAGATTCTACAATGGGGAATATTTTTGCTTCCTATGTAATGAAATCTGAGTTAAAAGCTACCACAATGAAAAGTGGAATTGAATATATGGGGTGGTTGGCAGATTGGTATATTGCCAATAGCGGAGGTAAAGGAATTGGGTTTTTCCAGATAGGCGGCGGAATAGCTGGCGACTTCCCTATCTGTGTTGTACCTATGCTTTATCAGGATATGGAAATGGAAAACATACCCTTCTGGAGTTACTTCTGTCAGATTTCTGATTCCACAACTTCTTACGGTTCTTACTCAGGGGCAGTGCCTAACGAGAAGATTACATGGGGGAAATTAGATATTCATACCCCAAAATTCATAGTAGAATCTGACGCAACAATCGTAGCACCTTTGATGTTTGCATGGATATTAAAAATGTAATTTATATTAACAGATGAGTCTTTATGCAAAGACAAAATCGGGAATCAGCATTTTTAAAGAAATGCTGATTCTCGTCGTTTAAAGCAGATTATAGCACCTGTTTAGATTGATTATAAATTGTATTTACTGTCATTTCTTTGTCATTGGTAAGTTAATAAATTTTACTTTTGTGGACGTTTTAATGGGGGATCTGGGTTCGGCCATTAAATACTGTTAGTAGGTTTTTAAAAAAATAGCATAAAATACTCATTATGAGGAATATCTCATTGATCGTTAAAAGAGTTTGGAAGTCGGCACTGGTTTTTGCGGCTCTTTCTGTTTTGACTGTTTCTGCAACACAAGCACAAGATGTAGTAGAGGGCCGGAAATTATTTAAAGAAAATTGTAGTTCTTGCCACCAGTTAACCAGTAATAGTACAGGCCCTGCTTTAACAGCGAAGTTAAATGAACTTGACGAGGCTTTTGCCATCAAATGGATCAGGAATTGGAAAGCGTTAGTTGATGCTGGAGACAAGCAGGCTATTGAAGCCACAAAGTTTTCGCCTGCAGAGATGTCTTTTTTTCCAAGGTTAACTGACGTACAAATCAAAAGCATAATTGCTTATGCAAAAGCGGGTGAGCCTAAGAAAAAAGAAGAAGCTGGTGCTGCTGCTACAGCAACTGATGATGGCGTATCTGACTTTTCTGTAGCAGGTATAATTGCTATCATCTTATTATCAATAGTTGTTCTGGTAGTATTAGGTCGCGCCATTAAAATGCTGGAGCGTCTTATTCTTCAAAAACAAGGGGTAGTTATTGTAGAAGATGAAGCGGTTTCATTTGCTGTTGGCATTAAAGGCCTGTTTAAAAACAAGAAGTTTGTATTTTTCTTTATCTTATGTCTTGCGATCAGTTTAGGGTCGTTTGGATGGATGGGCATGTGGAATACTGGCGTCCATACAGGCTATCAGCCGGTACAGCCAATTAAATTCTCGCACGAGCTTCATGCAGGGGTAAATCAAATTGATTGCCAGTACTGCCACGCGGGTGCTTTCAAATCAAAAAACGCTACCATTCCTTCATCAAACGTTTGTATGAACTGTCATAAGTCCGTACAGGCTACAGAGAAATATGATGGTCAGATATCTCCAGAGATTCAGAAGATCTATAATGCATTGGGTTACGATCCTGCAACTCAGACTTACGATAAATCAAAAGAGAAACCAGTGGAGTGGATACGTGTACACAACCTTCCTGATTTTGCCTACTTCAATCACTCACAACACGTTGTTGTTGGAGAGGCGGCCATTAGAAAAGAAAAAGGATTGAAACCTAATGAGCCTGTTTGTTTTGCATGCCATGGTCCGGTTGATACAATGCCTGAGATCTATCAGTATTCTCCACTAACTATGAAATGGTGTATCAACTGTCACAAAGACACCAAGCTTGAGGTTAAAGGAAATGCGTATTATGATAAGATTATCGAAACGCATGAGAGAATCAAAAAAGGCGAAAAAATTACACCTGCAGCCCTTGGTGGTATAGAGTGTGGTAAATGTCACTATTAATAGAGTTTAGTAAAAAGAACGTTCGATAAACAGTAATAGAGCTTAAATGGAAAGCAATAAAAGATACTGGAAAGGCCTGGAAGAGTACAAAAATACTCCCGATTTTGTTGAGAACAGCAAGAACGAATTTGCCGAGCCGCTTCCAATAGAAGATGTTTTAAATGAAGCAGGGTTAAGTACAGTTACTCCGCGCCGCGACTTTTTGAAAGCTTTAGGCTTTGGTTTAGGTGCTGTAACATTGGCGGCTTGTCAAACTGCCCCTGTTCATAAATCTATCCCTTACCTGATAAAGCCAGAGGAAGTAGTTCCGGGAATACCTAATTACTACGTATCAAGCTATAATGGTCAGAGTGTGCTGGTTAAAACTAGAGAGGGTAGGCCAATTAAAATTGAACCGAATCCTAATGCAGGTGCTTTTAATACTGGTACCGATGCGCAAACACAGGCTTCAGTACTTGATCTGTATGATGTGTCTAAACTGAAAGGTCCTTTATTAAAGGATTCTGCAGGAGCATTATCTGACAGCAATTGGGCTGCAATTGATCAGTTTGTTAAAGCGGAGCTTACTAAGGCTCAGGCTTCCGGTAAAAAGATCAGAATCGTTTCATCATCGATCAACAGTCCTTCTACAATTGCTGTTGTAGCTGATTTTATAGTTGCATACCCTGCAACTAAACATGTACAATATGATGCCATTTCTTATACAGGAATCATCAAAGCAAACGAAAACAGCTTTGGTAAACCAGTAGTACCTAAATATAATTTCGATAAAGCAGATTTAGTGGTGAGCTTTGGAGCCGACTTTTTGGGTACTTGGATTAGCGGAGAGGAATTTACCGCACAGTATGTATCTAACCGCGATTATAAATCTTTGAAGAGCGGTAAAATGTCTCGTCACTTCCAGTTTGAAACGGGGATGAGTTTAACAGGTACAAATGCTGATACACGCGTTCCAATTAAACTTTCTGAAGAAGGACCAGCTTTAATTGCTTTATACAATGCAATTACCGGCGCGGGTTTAGCTGGTGGGTCACTACCTGCTAATGTAACTGCTGATAAGGCACTTAAATTAGTTGGTAAAGAGCTGCTACAAAATAAAGGAAAAGCATTGGTGGTTAGCGGATCAAATGATGTGTCTACCCAAATCCTTGTTAATGCAATTAACTCCGCTATAGGAAGTTATGGAACTACTATTGATCTTGATAATCCCAACAAACGTTATTCAGGTAATGATGCTGAATTTGCAGAGTTAACTAATGAGATGAACAGGGGTGAAGTTGCCGCAGTTCTTTTCCTTGATAGTAACCCTGTTTATGATGTTGCCAATACGAAAGCATTTACTGATGGTCTTGCTAAGGTTGGACTGAAGATTTCTTTCTCTGACAGAAAAGACGAAACATCTACTTTATGTGATGTTGTTGCTATAAATCACAATTACCTTGAATCTTGGGGTGATGCAAGTGCTTACGAGGGGAATTACTCCATTGTACAGCCTACAATTAACCCTGTATTCAATTCACGCCAGGCAGAAGAGAGTCTCTTAAACTGGTCTAACGGTCCGGTTAAAGAATATTACCAATACGTGCGTAACAACTGGGAATCTAAGATACTTCCTGTATTAGGAAAGACTTGGGTTGACGTTTTACAAACCGGTGTATTTGCAGGCACTCCAAAAGCAGCGGGTACTTACACTTTTGGTTTATCGCTTGCTGCGGTAATTCCTTCTATTATTAACAACAGCAAAGCGCTGGCAAAGGAAGGCCAAATTGAGCTTCAGGTTTACCAAAGTGTGGCGATGCGTGATGGTAAACATGCAAATAATGCGTTCCTTCAGGAACTTCCTGATCCAGTATCTAAAGTTACCTGGGATAATTACATTGCATTGGCTCCAAAGTTTGCTGATAAATTAGGATACAAAGAATTTGATATCGTTTCTGTAAAGGATGATAAAGGTTATACTATTGACTTACCTGTATTAATACAACCCGGACAGGCACAAGGTACTGCATCTATTGCACTTGGATATGGCCGTACTAAGGTTGGAAAAGCAGGGGATAACGTTGGTAAGAATGCTTATCCATTTGTAAGCTTTACCAATGGTACTTATAAATATGCAACTACCGTTAGCTTAACAGCAACTGGTGGCAGAGACGAATTGGCGCAAACACAAACGCACCATTCTTTTGAAGGTAGAAACATCATTCGCGAAGCGACTTTTACGGAATACAAAAAGAATCCTTCAGCTGGTTCTGGTAATGAACATGGGAAACACAAATCTTATGATTTGTGGGACAAATATGAGAAGCCAGGAAACAACTGGGTTATGGCAATCGATTTGAATGCTTGTACAGGTTGCGGTTCTTGTATTGTTGCGTGTAATGTAGAAAACAACATCCCAGTTGTAGGTAAAGATGAAGTACGAAGACGCAGAGAAATGCACTGGATTCGTATTGATCGTTATTATAGCTTCAATGTAGAGGGCGAAGGACATGCCGCTGAAGGTGAACATGGTACTGGCATCAATGCGGTAACAAAAGAAAAAGAAATTGCGCATTTAGACAATCTGGATAATGTTTCTGTAGTGCATCAGCCAATGCTTTGTCAGCATTGCGATCATGCGCCTTGTGAAACAGTTTGTCCGGTATTGGCAACTGTACACTCATCAGACGGATTAAATCACATGGCTTATAACCGCTGTGTAGGTACACGTTACTGTGCAAATAACTGTCCGTACAAAGTACGTCGCTTTAACTGGTTCAATTACTGGAATGACTCTCGTTTTGATAATTACCTGAACAATGAATTTACACAGTTGGTACTTAACCCTGATGTGACCACACGTTCCAGAGGTGTTATGGAAAAATGCTCTATGTGTATCCAGCGTATTCAGGGAGGTAAATTGAAAGCCAAAATTGAAAAACGTCCGTTAAAGGATGGAGATATCAAAATGGCTTGTCAGGAAGCTTGCTCTGCAAATGCAATCATCTTTGGAGATGGTAATGACCCTAACTCGGAAGTTTCTAAGGCATTGCGTAGTGAGCGCATCTACTACGTATTGGAAGAGATCAACGTACAACCAGGTGTGGGTTATATGACAAAAATTAGAAATACAGATACAACAGTACAAGCGTAAGCTGATATTAAAGAAATATAAATTATGTCAGGACATAAGGAATCAATATTAAGAGAACCATTAATCACGGGTAATAATATCACGTATGCTAAGATTACGAATGATATTTTATTACCAGTTGAGAATAAGCCTAATAAGGCATGGTGGATAGGATTTATACTTTCACTTTGTGGTGCTACACTTTGGGTGGTAGCTGTTAGCTATACCTTTTGGTTTGGTATAGGATCATGGGGTTTGAACAAAACAGTTGGATGGGCATGGGACATCACCGGTTTCGTTTGGTGGGTTGGTATCGGTCACGCAGGAACGCTTATTTCTGCAGTATTGTTGCTCTTCCGTCAGAACTGGAGAAATTCAATTAACCGTTCTGCAGAGGCAATGACCATATTTGCCGTAATCTGTGCAGCAACTTATGTAGTATCACACATGGGTCGCCCTTGGTTAGCTTACTGGGTATTACCACTTCCAAATCAATTTGGATCACTTTGGGTAAATTTCAACTCGCCGCTTGTTTGGGATATGTTCGCCATTTCCACTTACTTCTCGGTATCGTTGTTATTTTGGTATACAGGTCTATTGCCTGATATCGCTACCATCCGTGATCGTGCTACCGGTATGAGACGTAAAATTTATTCTATCTTCTCTTTTGGCTGGTCTGGAAATGTTAAGACCTGGCAACGTTTTGAGGCGGTGTCTTTGGTTCTTGCTGGTATCTCTACCCCACTTGTACTTTCTGTGCACACGATTGTATCCATGGACTTTGCAACCTCGGTAATTCCTGGATGGCACACGACTATCTTCCCTCCATATTTTGTGGCTGGGGCGATCTTCTCCGGATTCGCGATGGTTTTAACGCTGTTATTGGTGGCACGTAAAGTATTAGGTCTTGAGAATTACATCACCATGTTCCACATTGAATCGATGAATAAGATCATCATTTTAACAGGATCTATTGTTGGTGTGGCTTACCTAACTGAATTCTTCATTGCTTGGTATTCAGGTTCTGAATACGAGCAATACGCATTTATTAACAGATCAACTGGTCCTTATTGGTGGGCATACTGGATGATGATGACGTGTAATGTTATCTCTCCTCAATTGCTTTGGTTTAAAAAGATCCGTACCAATATTCCAGCAACATGGATTCTATCAATTGTGGTAAACGTTGGTATGTGGTTCGAGCGTTTCGTAATTATCGTTACCTCATTGCACCGTGATTATCTTCCTTCAAGCTGGGCGATGTTCTATCCAACATGGGTTGACGTGAGCGTGTTCATAGGATCCATCGGTCTATTCTTCACCTTATTCCTATTGTTCTTAAGGGTGCTCCCTTCAATAGCGATAGCTGAGGTGAAACTATTGCTAAAAAGCGCAAGCGAGCAGGCTAAATTAGAGCAGATTAAAGAAGGTCATTTAGATAAAGAACAAGTAGCAGAATACATTGAGTCTTTAGATAAGTTTGATAGTGTTAAACAAGAACAATACGCAAAAATATAACAATGAGTAATATCAAATATATTTTAGGCAGTTTTGGTGATCCTGACGAAATGATGCATGGCATCGAGAAGTTACAGGAAAATAACATTGCGATTCATGATGTTTATACACCAATGCCTATTCACGGCATCGAAGCTAAATTAGGAGTAAAGAGATCCAGGTTGGATATACTCGCATTCTTTTGCGGTATTACCGGAACAGCATCAGCATTTGCGCTGATCTATTTAACATCAGTTGTTGACTGGAGAAATAACATTGGTGGTAAGCCTGCTTTAGCACTTCCAGATTTTATTCCAATTATGTTTGAGTTAACGATCTTGTTCACGGCTTTCAGTTTGGTTGGTGCATATTATGCATCTACACATTTGTTCCCTGGAAGAGCTCCCAGGGTAATGGATCTGAGGGCAACGGATGACAGGTTCATTATAGCTATCGATGCACAGCAAAATGCAGCGCATACATTAATTGATGGTTTATTAAAAGATGCAGGTGCTTTAGAAGTGAAGTACAATGAAAGGAAGTATGTTAGCTATGAATAAGAATAAAGTAGTTTTAGCCTCATTTTGTATACTTGCCGGTGCTGTAATGTTTTCAGCATGCAGGGATAAACAGAGTACAGGTTTAGAATACGCAAGGAATATGTATGATCCAATTGCTTATAACCCGGATCAGGTAAATAAAAACTTTGCAAACGGACAAACTGCACAAACTCCGCCGGCTCATACCACACCGGTAGGATTTGTTGAAGTAGATACCTACCCAAACAATAAGGAAGGTTATGAAGCTGCAGGTGTTAGCTTGGTTAATGGGCTTCCTGTAACGGAAAAGAACTTAATGGAAGGACAGCATTTATTTAAAGTAATGTGTGGTCCATGCCATGGTGAAAAAGGAGACGGACAAGGGCATCTTGTTAAAATTGAAAAATTTACTGGTGTTCCTTCCTTCATTGATCCTGAGAAGATGTCTTCAAGAGGAGGCAGAATGGTTGACTTAACTGCTGGTAAGATTTATCATACCATTAAGTACGGTTTGAACATGATGGGATCTTATGCATCTCAATTAAACCCGCAGGAAAGATGGAAAGTGGTTATGTATGTACAACAATTACAAAAAGGAAAATAGTAAAGTAGAAATAAATGGGAACTCATAATTATAATTTAACTGAGCAGTTTGAGTTTACAGGTAAAGCAAAAACTTTAAGCGTTGTAGGTATCGTTATCGGTGTCTTGGCTATAGGTTACGGCTTTTCTGCAGAAGCGCTTCATGAGCGTACTTTTGCAAACTTGTTGCTGATGGCTTATTATTTCGCTTGCGTTTGCATGTCTGGCGCATTCTTTCTAGCCATACAATTTGTAGCACAAGCAGGCTGGTCGGCCTCAATACTTCGCGTGCCACAAGCTATGGCAAAAACACTTCCAATAGCGGTAGTAATTTTACTCGCGGTGATTGGAGCCGGTTTATATACACATAACTTATATCACCACTGGAATGCCCCTGGGTTGACTGTTAAAGGAGATCCTAATTACGATAGTCTGATAGATGGAAAATCTGCTTTCCTTAACGTGCCTTTCTTTATGGCAAGACAGGTGATCTTTTTAGGTGTTTATAGCTTCTTCGCTTTATTATTGTCTAAGCTTTCAAATAATGAAGATCTGGAAGGTGGATTAACTTCTTATACAAAAAGCTTTAAGTATTCTTGTATCTTTTTGGTAATCTACGGATTCACTACCCCGATATTTGCTTTTGATACGGTGATGTCTCTTGAGGCACATTGGTTCTCCACTATGTTTGGCTGGTATAACTTTGCAGCAATGTGGGTAAGCAGTTTGGCTACGATTGCAATTATTATCATTCTATTAAGAAAAGCGGGTTATATGAGCTGGGTGAACAATAGTCACCTTCACAACTTAGGACAATTCATCTTTGGATTCTCTATTTTCTGGACTTATGTATGGTTTGCTCAATTTATGCTAATCTACTATGCGAATATGCCCGAAGAGACGGTTTATTTCTATAAGAGGTGGGAAAATTACGAATTCTGGTGGTATTTGAACCTTGTTCTTAACTTCCTCTCGCCGGTGTTGCTTTTGATGGACAGAGACAATAAAAGACATGAGAATATATTATTGGCTGTTTCAATTGTGGTTCTTTGTGGGCACTGGGTTGATTACTATCAGATGATTATGCCGGGAACCGTTGAGGAGCATAATGGGTTTGGAATTATTGAAATTGGAACTGCAATAGGTTTTGTAGGATTGTTTACCTTTACGGTCTTAAGTGCTTTGAGTAAGAAACCGCTTATTGCAAAAAACCATCCGTTTTTACAAGAAAGTTTAAATCACCATTTGTAATTGGTGATCCGGTTACATAAATAAATAATAGTATAGTAGAAGTACAGTGTTACTACTTTTAAGGAAATGAGTTTAAGAAAATTTATAAGTAATAAAACAATAGCAGCCCTAGCGGTCATCGTATCTGCATTTGCAAATACAGCTGCTTTTGCACAGGAAGCTGCTGCAGCTACCGCTGAGAAACCTGTAGACATGGGGCCGATTTATAAGTCGGCAATTTTTTACGTGCTGGCATTCCTGACCCTTTGCTTATTTATAGCAATTGTTGGAAAAGCCCTTAAGGTATATGAATTAACACGTGAGGCACAGGACAAGCCAAAAGGTATTAACTGGAATGTGGTTAACGGAACTTTATTCGCGATTTTCCTTGTTGTAGGTCTTTATGGCGTGTATTGGGAATACACAGTTCATGGAAACATGATTCTTCCTGAAGCAGCATCAGAGCATGGTAAGAAAATTGATAGCATGTTTAACATTACGTTGATCATCACTACAATTGTTTTCATAGCTACTCATATTGTTCTATTTGCCTTCGCTTATTTCTATAAAAACACAGGAAAAAGAAAAGCAGTCTACTATCCGCACAACAATACATTGGAGCTTATCTGGACTATTATTCCAGCGTTAGCACTTACAGTATTGGTATTAATGGGATTCTTTACCTGGAGATCTATTTTTTATAAAATAGAAGACCCTAAGAATAAACCATTGAGCGTTGAAATTACTTCATCTCAATTTGCGTGGGCTATCCGTTATCCCGGAGCTGATGGTATTGTTGGAATAAAGAATTATAAATTGATCAATGGAACCAATGCACTAGGTGTTGATTTAAATGACAGACATTCCATGGATGATCAAATTGTTGATGAATTGGTAATTCCTATCAATAAACCAGTGCGATTGATACTGACAAGTAAAGATGTACTTCACAGTTTTTACATGCCACATTTCAGGGTTCAGTTGAATACTGTTCCAGGCATGACTTCATACTTTGAATTCACGCCGACCATCACTACGGCGGAAATGAAGATTAAGACTAACGATCCTAAATTCGAATATCTGTTCTTGTGTGCCAAGATCTGTGGAGCAGGACACTATAACATGCAAAGAAAAGTTAGGGTTGTTTCTCAGGAAGAATATAATGCCTGGATCAAGAAACAAGTACCTTATGTAACTGACGATTTAAGAAAGCTATTTAATATGCCCGTAGCGGCACCTGCACCTGCAGCGGTAGCTCCGGCTGATACAGTAGCAAAAGTTACTGCGG
>JANXVH010000118.1 GCA_025351765.1 Pedobacter sp. | reverse complement strand
GTATTGAATAGGTCTGTGCCGTTTAAAAACACTTCTCCTTTCCCTTTTTGAACCTGCTTCTTAAAACCCATATCAATAGAAAACCTTGATCCTATTTTTCCTTGCGGGATGATGTCTGGAGCTAGATAAACTGTAGTAAGTTGCAAATCTGCCTTTCCTGGTAATTTAAATAAGCCATTAAACTTGCTATTCCAGGAACGGATACTTGCTTTGTCCATCCTATAAATAGTGGGTACTGGATATTTGTTAAGCCCTGTAAAGGCTGCAATGGTATTTTTATATAACGCTGCACTGGCATTAAATGAAAACCATAGTGCTAGTTTCTGTTGGAAGGATACTTCACTTCCAGAATTGTTGCTATTACCTGCATTTTGAAAGATATTATAAATCAAATTGCTGCCCGGAACTGATGTCGCTATTCTTGTTATTGTTGTTTTGGTTAGTTTGTTGTACCCGGCAATATAAAAACTACCTGCTTGCCAACTTAACTTGTAGCCTAGTTCTATATTTTTACTAAACTGCGGACGGAGCGTTGGGTTTCCTACCTTAATTACTTCTGGTTCATCGTATTTAGGGAAAATTCTAATATCAACTTCGTTTGGTCTGTCTACTCTTTCGTTATAGAACAAAGCAATCTTATTCTTATCGTTTAGTTTGTAACCAAACCTTAGATTTGGGAATGGTCTTGTGTAATCATAGCCATCGCTTTTGTAGGTACTGTGGTTGGGGTTTACATCGTAGTTTACTTTAACGTATTCCATCCTGAGTCCGGCCTCCAGTTCAAAAATATTGTTTTCAAATATGTAATTGCTGTAAACTGCAGGAATGGTCTCTTTGTAATTTGCCCATCCTCCAGCGTTCACATCTAACGGCGAGTTGATGCCTGGAAAGAATTGCATGTTTACAGGAATGGTTCGCCTCCTGAACTTGATTCCGCCTTCTATCCTTCCGTGCTTAAGAGGTTTGGTATAGTCAACATTAAGATCTGACACATGTTCGTCTGAAAGTAGCTTAAAAGAGTCTTTACCGGTAAATGTGGGCATTATATTGGTAAAGAAATATTGTTCGTCTTCCCGGTGAAAGGTATAGTTAAAACTGGCATTGAGCAGATGTCCGGGTTGTTTAAATTTATGCTGATACAATGCCCCAGCTGTAGCAGTGTATTTAACCTCATCTTCCAAAAATTGCCATAGCCGGCTTCTTACACTAAAATCAGCATTGAAATATGGAATATCTCCCCTATCCAGAATTTTTTCCCGGTTAAGATAGAGGGAAGCTGTAAAGGAATTTCGATCATCTGGATTCCAATCGGCACCGGTTTTAACTGTGGAAAAGGTAGTAGTCCGGTTTCTTTTAACTTGCTGATTGATCACTGTACCATCAGTATAAATACGTTGTGCAAAATCATTTCTATTGAGCGTTTGCGTGTAAAGCCAATCGGCCTGAAGAAAGGTATTTACTTTGTCTTTTCTATAGTTAACAGATAAAGAGGGATTTAATTTTGGTGTAGCCTGGTATTGCGGTCTGATATCCGGCAGATTCTCTTTACGAATCCACAAGGCGCCTAATCCACCTGTTAATCCAATCTTACCGTTAAAGCCTTCTTGCTTATTTTTCTTATAAATGATATTGATAATGCCAGCATTACCGTTTGCGTCGTATTTAGCTGAGGGGTTATTGATAATCTCTATACTTTCAATAGAGGAGGCAGGAATATTATCCAGTCCGGTTTGGCTACCAAATCCGGTTACGGCATTTTGCTTCCCATCTATCAACACTGCAACCTTATCATTGCCACGAAGCTGAACTTTACCATCTTGTACGGTAACGCCTGGAAGGTTTTGCATAGCTTGTAACACGGATCCGCCAGATTGAGCGATATTATTGGAAAGGGTAAAAGTTTTCTTCTCCAATTTAGAGGAGATGCCTTCTGGAGTGCTGCCAACGATATTAATTTCTTTAAGTAGCTGCGCATCTTCTTTCAATTCTACTGTTCCGAGATCTAAAAATGGGCTTAAACTACCTATGGTTATGACTTGCTTGAAGGTTTCAAAACCTACCATGGATATCTGTAAATTGTAATTCCCACTTTTAATTGCTGATATACTGAATCTGCCTTCGTTGTCAGTTAATGTGCCCACCACAAAAACGCTGTCTTTTTGTGTCTTAATGGCTACATTGGCATAAGGCAGACTACTTTGATGAATATCCTTTACCAAACCTGAAAGCGTAACAGTGGTATTGGTTTGGGCTTGAATAAAGAATGGTAAAAGGGTTAGAATTGAAAGGATAAATTTGCGCATAGTTTTATGATATGTGCAAAACTGCATTTCAAATTGGTATAAATTTTGAATCCAAAAAAACAACCTTAAAGGTGTGTAGGTTATGCAGGTAATCATAGCTTATAGTCCAGCCATACCGTTCGCAAATTTCCCTAACAATTGACAGGCCTAGTCCGGAACCTGGTGTATGTTTAGAGATTGATCCAAAACGCTGAAACAATCTATCTGTATTTAATTTGGTGTCCCCCTTATTTGAAATGCTAAGTTGGTCTCCATCAAGCAGCACAACGATTTCTGCATCATATCCTGTGTGCCGAATGGCATTCATCAACAAATTGGTAAGCATGATATCAACCAGCATTTTATTCCCTTCAATTTCTGAATCTGACATGGCAGTAAGGTGAATGAGTTTATCTGCCGCAAAAACAGAAAGCGTCTTCACCAAATCATTAAGAATGGGCAAAACACTAAAAGTCTCTTTGTCCATAAATTGCTGGTTATCAATCTTCGCTAACA
The DNA here is from genome assembly GCA_025351765.1 of Pedobacter sp. Classification (GTDB taxonomy): domain Bacteria; phylum Bacteroidota; class Bacteroidia; order Sphingobacteriales; family Sphingobacteriaceae; genus Pedobacter. The sequence goes on along the minus strand of JANXVH010000118.1, from coordinate 34,539 downwards.
AAAGCAGATTTTTATTGATCCTTGATATTCTGGATAAAGCGTTGTTGGTTTCTTCAATAATGGTAGACTGGCCGTTGGTTAATGATGGATCCTGGAGTAATAGGTCTAATTTAGATTGTACTATGGCTAGCGGTGTTTGCAATTCATGCGAAGCATTTTCCGTAAATTCCTTTTGTTGATTATAGGCAGAGACATTTCCAATAATGAGCTTATTGATTTCTGCATTCATCTCCTCAAATTCAATTATATCACTCGGCTCAAATGTTATGTTTTTATGATTGCTCAAATCAAACGACCTCATCTTCTCTAAAGTTTGGTAAAATGGTTTCCAGAGCCTGCCGGAAATGTGCTTATTTAATTTAATAAAGCCAATTAGAAGAATGACAAAGAAGACGACAGTGATTGCTGTGATTCCAAAAATGGTTTCATAGCTCTCTTCTACATTTGTTTCTACAGTAATGCTATAAAACCTACCATTCAATTCAAAATAACTAACCAAACCATGGTACCTATCGAATCCTTTATTAGGAATATAGGTATTTTTACGATAGAGGGTATAGGTACTATCGGCCGCAAGCTTTTCTACTTCCCGCAAGCGGGTTTCCGGCGTAAGCTGACTCCATAGCTTTGTAGCTTGGTCCAGCTGCGCATTTGAAAGTTGGAGCGACTTTAAATTCTGTTTTGTAGATTCCGTAACGATAAGATTATGTTCGTTTACTTCATGGAACCAAATCCAGTCTACCATTAGAAAATACACTGGAATACTGGCCAGTAATACCAGCATTGCATATGTGGTATAGGCTTTTAATGGTTTATCCAGCAGTTTCATATTTCCCATTTATAGCCATTACCATACCGTGTTTTTAGGTAATTACCAGCGTTGGCTTCTGCAAGCTTTTTCTTGAGATTTTTGATGTGTGCATAGATGAAATCGTGGTTATCCAACATATCTGCTAAATCGCCGGATAAGTGTTCTGCTAAAGCACTTTTAGAAACTATGCGGTTTTTATTGCCGATAAAGAACAGGAGCATATCAAATTCAGTCTTAGTTAAGACCATCGGTTTGTGATGAACCGTTACGGACTTGGCTAGCAAGTCTATTTCTATTTCTTTTTGCTGAATGGTATTGGAATTTGCAAAATTTCTTCTTCTAATTACAGAATAGACTCTGGCTGCAAGTTCGGGTAAATGAAATGGTTTAGCGAGGTAATCATCTGCACCAAGTTCCAACCCTCCAATTTTATCTTCAAGAGAGTTTTTAGCTGAAATGATTATTACTCCATCTTGCTTATTTTGAAACTTTAGCTCGGCCAGAAGTTTTAAACCGCTACCACCCGGAAGCATTATATCCAATAAAATGCAATCGTAATGGTAAGCTGATATTTTTTCTAAAGCTTTAAAATAGTTTTCTGCAAGCTCACAAAGGTAACTTTGTCCAGAGAGATAACTGACGATGCTATTAGCCAATTCAGCTTCATCCTCTATGATTAAAATTTTCATTTCTTTGAATGATCTTCCTTAAGCTCCGCATTGGTGGAGTAATCCAGACGACGGAGCACATTGTCTCCTGTTAAGGTTGCCATTTCATAAGATCATTAGGTATTTCAGTTTAATGCACTAAGATAGATTTGGATTCTGAATAAATTCTGAACTGTGTGCTTCGTGGATTAGCTCTCTGATATCCGATTTAGGCTTTTTTACAATAGTCGGTTTGTAATGTGGCACTTCATTCGCAGTTTCTTCTTCTACTTCTTGTTCTCCTGTGATCTTTTTTATAAGCGCTGCAAATTCGTCTCTTAAAGTTGACCTTAATCCCTTTGCTTTTCCAGCAATCCCTTCACGGACATCTTCTCCACGCTCTGGAGCTAATAGAACTGCAAGGGCAGCGCCAACAGCTAAACCGGCAATTACAGCAACTGCAACCTGAGTATTGTTATTTTTTTGAGCAAGTATACTTGCTGCTAATTTTTTAAATTTCATAGCCTTTTGTTTTTTTAAAGGAACACCTGTGATTTAATTTTGTTTAAAGAATGAAAAAATTCTTTGTGAAAAGCTCGGCGCAGTATCCCTAACATCTAATTTTAGATAATCATCGTATATGGTGATGATTCATCTTATTTTTTAATTGTTTGATGTTTGGTGATAGGCCGGCGAGAGGGAAATCGTCGGTCTTTTTATTTAAGTAGTATAACGGTATTTAAGGTTTAAACGGAATAACTGTTAAAGTAAATGCCAGCCCCTTAGAACTTAGATTGCTATCATGATACCCAATACCCGTTAACGGAATTTTATAAAACGGCTGCACACCTACACTTAGCCTTTGATTTATTTTGTGTTCGAAATTTACTGAAAAATTGGCCACCCCAAATAAATGTTGATTCTTATTATCTATAACAAGTGAAGAAATTTTCGTTCCGGTCTGATCTTGGTTAATATATTTGTATTTCTCCTTTAACATCAGGTAACTGGAAAGACCTGTATTGAGGCTTATGGAAAGATTATTACTATTTAATACTTTATAATTTACATTTAGAGGTATATCCAGAACATTGCAATCAGCATCAACTTCCCAGGCCTTATCAGCTTTGCCGTATAAACCTTTATTGACCCCTGCATAATCATAATATTTCTTAGCGTAGATTACCCCAGTTGTTACACTGAATCTTCTTGAAAGAGAATAGTTTGCGAGAACGCCAAAATTTGAACTCAGCCGCGAGTGCAAGCCAGCACTTACGGTGGAAATATCTGGAGCAGCAATTAGAGTTAGGCTTAAGCGCGCTTTATTATCATAATTCGCTATTTTAACAGCAGCTTTTCCCTCTGGAAGAATAGCTGCCGTGGTTTCTGCATTTTGAAGCGATGTTGTATTTATATCTGGCGATATATCTATCGCTGAAGTAGTCACCCCAACCTTGTTTACAGCAACCGTTTCCGGCACTGAATCAATTTCAACGCTGAAATGTTTAGTCTGATCCTCATGTAAATGTTTCGTCGACGGAATAGCTATCGGTCTTAAATGTTTTATAACTTCAGCTAGCTGCGTTTGATGCTTTGGTTCTTTATGTGATGATGGCTTATCAATGATCTTAGCAATCTCCGTTAATTTTTTTGGCCTTAATTGCCCTGTATCTGATAAGAACCAAAGTATAACAACTATCAGCGCAGCAGCAACACCACTGATGGTGTACAACCAAAGTGGAACAATACGCTTTCTTTTTTGGGGGTCCAATAGACCTGCCATTTTATCCCAATCAAGTTTATTAAACGGAAGCTCAGGATCACTTAAGCCGGTTTTAAAAAACTGATCTAATTTATTTTCATTCTTCATTGGTAGGTGTATATTTTCATAGTCTTTAAGACCCGTATTGTATTCTAATTTCTAATAATGGAGGATGACTCCCTGATCCATTTGTGTGGTTAAGTTTATCCTGTAGCTTTTGTCGCGCTTTGAACAAATTTGACTTAGAGGTTCCTACTGAAATATTCAGCATTTCAGCAATCTCTTCGTGAGAATAACCATCTATCGCGAATAGATTAAATACAGTTCTGTAAGCCGGGGAAAGTTCCTGAACAAGCTTGAGCAAGTCGTTATAGGCTAAATGATCATAAACCACAGCATTACTTCCTAGTTGTTCATAATCAACTATATCAACATGATCACTAAACTTCAGGTTGAGCCTGTAATGGTCTATGGCAGTATTGGTAATAATCCTTCCAAGCCAGCTTTTAAAAGGACGATCAGGATCATATTTATGGATATTGGTAAATATTTTCAGAAATCCCTCATTCAAAATATCTGCGGCATCGTCATCGCTCATACCATACCTACGGCATATTGCCATCCCGTAACTATAAAATTCTTTATAGAGCAGGTACTGACTATTTCTATCTTTATTAATGCATCCCTTGATAATTTCCTGCACTTAAATATTGAGCTTAATTATTGATCATTTTTATTTTGTTACGTGAGCCATGTTAAAAAGGTTGCCTCGGTTAGCAAAAATATATTTATTAACTATAAATGCATTATTAATCAATTACTTGATCATAAAACTTAAGAAAATTCATTCTTGGTTGGCAACTATTTTCTATCCTGTCCCGTAACCTTATCAATCAACAAATTACTCCATTAAAATCTGATATAAAATGTTACAAACTATGAAAAAGCATCAAATTGTGTATTTAACACTTATCATCGTATACGTGACGATGGCCAGCTGTACGAAGAAAGAAGCCCAGGAAATTAAGCCCGATGTACCTGTGGTACCAATAACACCCGACGTGAAGGTTACTTATGCAAATTTTGCAGAGGGTCTTTTCCAGAGCAAATGCAGCAGCTGCCATGCATCCGGCAAATCGGATGCGGGTTTTTTTACCTTAAACGGTTATACCTCCATAAAAGCTAATGCCGAACGAATTAAACAAGCTGTTATTGTTTCCAAAAGAATGCCAAAGGTAGGAAGTCTGAGCGCAACAGATTTGAAATCGCTCAGCACTTGGTTTGACAATGGTATGCCTGAAAACTAACCCTTATTTATGAAACTTACACTTGCCCTATTGGTCATCTGCCTCGCCAATCAATCATTAAAAGCACAGCATATTTTGGTTAGTAGGAATGCAGCAATTTCATTTTACTCCAGCACAGTACTGGAAGACATTGAAGCCAAAAGCACAACCGCCAATTCTGCAATGGACACCAGCACTGGAGAACTAATTTTTAAGGTTAGCAATACATCATTCCAGTTTAAAAAGAAGTTGATGCAAGAGCATTTTAACGAGAATTATATGGAGTCAGAACGTTATCCATATTCTGAATTTAAGGGAAAGATTATTGGAGATTACAACCTGAATATTAATGGAACGTACCATGTAAAAGTTGAGGGAATGTTATTTATCCATGGTGTAAGTAAAAGTTATACAAATGTGGCAGAGTTGATAGTTAACAATAAAAATATTGTTGCGAGTACGATTTTTAAGGTAAGAATCGCCGACCATAGAATTCAGGTTCCCTCGTTAGTATTTAAGAACATTGCAGAGTTTGTAGACGTAAAAATAATGGCGCTTTATCAACCAAAAAACCAACAATAATTATATGAACAAGAAGAAACTACTATTCATTATTGCTATCTTCCCAATACTAACCTGCTCCTCGCAGACTGATCTTGAAAAAGAAATTGGAACTACAAGCAGGCATGAAAAAGTGATGGCAACTTTTAAATCAACCAAACTCATTAATGGGCATACCAACGAAACTATATATAAAAATGAATTAGACTTTAAAGTAGATCACAGATTTGGCGATATTGCCGGCCGAAATGGCGGGATAAGACAATTCTTCGGACTGGACAATTCTTCTGATGTGAGGATAGGATTTGAATATGGATTATCTGACAGGTTAACTATAGGGCTTGCTAGATCAAAGGGTGCCACTTCCGTGCAACAGTTGTATGAAGGAAGTCTGAAATTTAAACTACTCCAGCAAACAGTAGATGATCATTTACCTATCGCCGTGACCCTATTTGGGAGTAATACGATAACAGCTGTTAAATCTAATAATGAGGATCCGGCATCAGCGACTGCTTACAATAATTTTAACGATAGGATGAACTATGTGGTACAGGTGATTATTGCGAGAAAGTTTAGTCCCAATTTGTCATTTACACTAATTCCAACTTATATCCACCGCAATTTTACACGATTTAGAGATCAAAACGATCTCTTTGCAGTTGGAGCGGGTGGCCGTATGAAATTTAGTAAGCGGATGGCTTTCGTTGTAGACTATTTTCTTCCATTTAGAAATAAAGACGATCAGAACTACTTGGAAAACATCAGTTCTTCAAAATTCTATAGGCCGCTTGGAGTCGGTTTAGAAATGGAAACCGGGGGACATGTGTTTCATATTAATTTTACCAATGCAACTGCTATACAGGAGATGCAATTTATACCAGAAACTACAAGTTCATGGCTTAAAGGCCAATACAGATGGGGTTTTAGTATATCCAGAAGATTTTCATTCAACAAAAACAAAAAAGGATAGGAAAAAACTTTCTATAGCCCGTATTTTTTGTATTTTCGGCGATCCTATGAAATCTTCGTTTAATTGCCTATACCATCTTGAGAATGGTTCCATATCCATACTTGAGATCAAACAAACCGATCTGCACGCTCAAGCTCCTAAATCCGATATTTATAAATGGCTTTGCGTAGATAAAGCTTCCGGAAAAATTGTTCAGTTAATATTTAACTCAATGGATGCCTCTGGCGATATTGAAGAGCGTTATTTTGAGCAGGGGTATTTAAAATTTAATAGGGAGACAGGAACTTTTATTGAGAAGTTTAATTCTGCCCAACATCAACTGATAAATGCGGGTAAAGATAATCTAAACCCCGAAATCACTCTATCCGTTGACCGTTTCCTAAAGGCTTATAAAATTTAATTTAGCTGGCTATCAGCTGGTTAAATTTTATTTTAAAAAATATTTGTATATACAAGTCAAGTGTTATACATTTGTCTTGAGAGCGTTAATTTAGACGGGGGAGTTTGGTCTTTATTCTTAAAGATTTTTCCCCCGTTTTTTCTTTTAAAACCCTACCCTCTTATCCGCTAATGTTATTATAAATCCTTATTTTTGAAAAGTTCATACCTACATCGATATGCACTGGATTTTGAAATTTCAATAAAGCAACGGTATAATGATAATAGATTCTTTCGGAAGGGCACATGACTACCTACGCATCTCACTAACTGATAATTGCAATTTTCGTTGCTTCTATTGCATGCCTGATGAGGAATACGACTTTACCCCTGCTTCTCGCCTGATGCAAAAGGATGAAATTATTAAGCTGGCTGAGCTTTTTGTATCGCAAGGCGTAAAAAAAATAAGGCTTACCGGTGGCGAGCCATTAGTGCGTAAAGACGCCGCCTCCATTATTTCTGGGTTAGGGAAATTACCCGTAGAACTTGTTATTACGACAAATGGAACCCGTATACATGAAATATTGCCGGAATTGATTGCTGCGGGCATTAAAAGTATAAATGTTAGTCTAGATACACTCCAGGCCGATAAGTTTTTTCTAATCACCCGTAGGGATGTTTTTCACCAGGTGCGCAGTAATATTGAATTACTGCTACAGCATAAAATATATGTAAAGATTAACATGGTAGTAATGAAGGGCCTAAATGATTCTGAAATATCTGATTTTATTGCCTGGACAAAGCATTACCCTGTTCAGGTTAGATTTATAGAATTTATGCCTTTTAGCGGCAACAAGTGGACTAGCAATAAAATGTGTTCATTAGAGGAAATTATTGCTACTGTTGAAAAAAATTATGAGGTTTTACCTGTTAAAGCCGAGCCTCATGACACTGCAAAAAGCTTTATGATTCCTGGTCATGAAGGATCTTTTGCAGTTATAAGCACAATGACTGCGCCTTTTTGTGATACGTGTAATAGAATGCGCCTAACTGCTGATGGGAAATTAAAGAACTGTCTTTTTTCTGAAGGTGAGACTGACTTACTTTCTGCATTGAGAAATAATGAAGATGTACTTCCATTAATCCAGTCTTCTATATGGAGCAAGAAAAAAGAACTCGGCGGGCAGCTTAATAAAAATTTTGAACATGTTGATGCCAGTTCTATAACTAATAGAAGTATGATTACCATTGGAGGATAATTGAAAATGATCTCTGTTGACGAAGCAAAAGCGCTTGTTTTAAATAATGTTAGTCCTTTAAGTCCTTTAAAAATGAAACTTTCTGAGGCAGGGGGACATGTATTGGCTGGCAACGTGATAGGTGAGTACGATATCCCGGCTTTCCGCCAGTCGTCGATGGATGGATACGCTTTTAATTTTTACGATGCTACAGAAACATTGCGTGTTTGCGGAGAAATGGCCGCAGGAACGCCTGTCCCTTTTACAATAACCAAGAAAACTGCTGCCAGGATATTTACCGGAGGACCTTTACCTGATGGTGCAGATACAGTGGTAATGCAGGAAAAAGTTGAGCTTGCAGAAGGATGTATCAGGATATTGGATAACCATTTAAAAGCTGGGGGAAACGTAAGAGAAAAAGGTACTGAAATAAAAAAAGATGATTTAGCGATGCTAGAAGGAAGTTACCTAAATCCGGCTGCGATAGGTTTTCTGGCCGGTATAGGAATACATGAAGTGCTTGTAATCCCAAACCCAAGCGTTGCAATTATTACCACAGGTAAGGAATTGCAACAGCCGGGAAAGGATCTGGCTTTTGGACAGGTATACGAATCAAATTCCTATTCTTTGAGTGCTGCTTTAAAGAATGAGGGGATAATAGACATCACTTTATTTGACGCGGACGATGATTTTGATATTGTCAAAAAAGTGATCAGCAGCGCTATGGAAAACCATGATGTAATTTTGATAACTGGTGGCGTAAGTGTGGGTGACTATGATTTTGTAGTGGAGGCTTCTGAATCATGTGGCATTGAACAGTACTTCCATAACGTAAAACAAAAACCCGGAAAGCCACTCTATTTTGGAAAAAAGAAAAATCAGTTAATCTTTGGCTTGCCTGGAAATCCCTCATCAGTATTAAGTTGCTATTATAATTATGTACTTCCAGCAATAAAGATTCTTGCTAACAAAGAAAATAACGTATTAGAGGTAACAGCGGTGCTGACTCATTCTTATAACAAACCTGTGGGCTTAACTCATTTTTTAAAAGGAAATTATAGGGACGGGCAAGCAACGCCATTGAGTGCGCAGGAATCCTTTCGTTTGAGTTCATTTGCACAGGCGAATTGTTTAATTCGCATTGAAGAGGGTGAGGATTCCATTCAGGCCGGCGATTGTGTCCGTATACTTTTATTACCAAACTAAATATGGAAACAAGTTTTATCTTATTTTATAGTTTGCTATTTATCATCGCATTTTTATACGCATCTGTTGGACACGGTGGTGCAAGTGGTTATCTGGCACTGATGGCATTGTTTGCTGTAGCTCCCGCAGTGATGAAACCGACTGCGCTGTTATTAAACCTTTTTGTTTCTTCTACTTCATTTATACAGTTTTACAGAGGGGGGCATTTTAAATGGAAGCTCTTCTGGCCCTTTGCGTTAGCCTCCATCCCCCTATCTTTTGTAGGTGGAATGATGGCAATAGAAAACAACATCTATAAAAAAATACTTGGCGTACTTTTACTGATACCTGTTGCGCGGTTCCTCTTTTTTAAGAATACAGACCCAAAAGATATTAAATCGGCCAATATCCCATTATCGTTATTTATTGGCGGTATTATAGGCTTACTATCTGGTATGATCGGTATAGGTGGAGGCATTATTTTATCACCGGTAATATTAATGTTAAAGTGGGCCGACCAGAAACAGACTGCTGCCGTTAGTGCTGCTTTTATTTTTGTAAATTCGGTGGCGGGTTTAGCTGGTCAGCTGATTAAAGGCTTTGATTTTAACATTCACATGCTGGGGTATGTTGGTGTTGCATTTGCTGGCGGAATCCTTGGCGCTTACTTTGGCGCTCTTAAATTTCCTCAAAATATATTAAAAAATGTACTGGCAGGCGTGCTTGCACTTGCTGCTTATAAACTCCTATTTACACATGCATAAAATGAAATATATATTTTCTGTACTGCTTTCAGCAATGATATTCACAATTCAGGCACAAGAGAGCAAACAGTTTGTCATCGAGGGTAAAGTAAAAAAAACACTTAGCATAGATTTGGCTTCTTTATACAATTACAAAAGTGTAAGCATTGACAGCATGACTGTTTATAACCATTTAATGCAACGTAAAGGCAGCATTAAACAGCTGAAAGGTGTGTTACTTAAAGACGTTTTAAATGGTGTTGAGATCATTTCAGAATCACCAAAGAAGTTGAGTGAATATTACCTGGTTTGCAAAGCCAATGACGGTTATAAAGTTGTCTATTCCTGGAATGAGATTTTTAATTCGCCAACGGGAAACCAGGTGATGATACTGACCAGCTACGAGACTGATCCTGAAAAAAAACAAGGTGGAAATATCGCAATTATATCTCCAACAGATCGGGAAACGGGTAGAAGATTTCTTAAAGGATTGAGCAGCATTACCATTTTTCAAGTAAATTAGAGCGATGGAAATTGAAATTATCAGTTTTGGAAGCATATCTGAATTTATCGAAAGCCAAAGAATTATGGTAGAAGGCATTTCAGATACTGATGCGCTCATTACTTTTTTACAGGAAAAATTTCCTGAATTGCAGCGGATCAAATATAAATTGGCGCTGAACAAAAAACTAGTTCAACATAATACAAAGATCGGCAATCAAGATACGATAGCAATAATGCCGCCCTTCTCTGGTGGCTAAATAATGAATAGCGAGCGATACAATAGACAAATAATTCTTAAGGGATTCGGAAACGAGGCACAAGAAAAGCTAAGCAACGCCAGTGTGTTAGTTATTGGTGCGGGTGGATTAGGCTGTCCGGCGCTGCAATATCTTGCTGGTTCGGGAATTGGACATATTGGGATTGTGGACAATGATGTGGTATCATTAAGTAACCTGCACAGGCAAATCCTTTACAAGACTGATGATATAGGAAAACTTAAATCCACTACCGCAGCAAAACAGATTAGCACTTTAAACCCGGATATAAAAGTAACGGACTACCCTACACGTTTAGAGCGCAAGAATATTTTAGAATTGATATGCGGCTTTGACTATGTATTGGATGGAACTGATAACTTCGAATCGAGATATTTAATAAATGATGCTTGCTTTTTACTAAAAAAACCTGTGGTGTTTGCCGCCGTATCTGGCTACGAAGGTCAGGTTGCTATTTTTCATGTCAACGACGGTCATTTTCCTCCCACTAATTATCGTGATATTTTTCCGGTAGCCCCTTTATCAGGCGAATTACCCAATTGTGAGGAAAATGGAGTGCTTGGGGTTTTATCTGGGATTATTGGCACAATGCAAGCAGCTGAAACGATCAAGTTGATTACTAAAATAGGGAGTCCGCTTATAAACAGGCTACTTAATTATAATTTACTTACTCAGGTCTTTTATGAGATTACAATAATTCCAGCCTATAATACTTATACAATGCCTAAAAATAAGTCGGAGTTTATAGAACAAGGCGTTGATGAGGATAATAATAATCAGCATTTTATTGATATTGATGGAGATGAACTATTAAATTTTCTGAAAATGGAATCCACAATTTTGATAGATATTAGAGAACCCCATGAGTATCCAAAACTAAATACTACTCTTTTTCATCAAATACCTATAATTTCACTACCTGAGCTTTTAACCCAGTATTTTGAAGAACAAAATATCGTGCTGATTTGTCAGCATGGTATAAGAAGCGAAGCTGCCGCTGAAGCAATGAAGGAAAAATATGGTGTTAACAAAAATATTTTTAACCTTAAAGGTGGAATATCACGATGGATGCAGCACTTTATAACACTTACATGAGCGAAAAAAAGATTAAAAATATTTTCATAAAGGGTCCCATTGCACCAATTTTTATTGCTGATAGTATCTCCAAACACAGTTTAAAAACAGACATAGGTGGTCACAGTATTTTTATGGGACAAGTACGCAGAGATCAAATAGGAGACAAACTAGTATCTGCTATCGAATATACTGCTTTTGAAGACCTGGCTTTGGAAAAAATGCAGCTGATTAGAGAAGGTATCTTTGATAAGTACCCATTAAAATGTTTGCATATTTACCATAGCCTGGGAAGAATAACTGTTGGCGAGGTTTGTTTTTTTGTGTTTGCATCCGCTGCACATAGGAAAGCCGCAATTGACGCCTGTGCTGATGTGGTAGAAAGAATAAAAGCAGAACTACCAATATGGGGCAAGGAAATTTTTGAAGACGACACACATCAGTGGAAAAAAAATAATTGATATGGTAAACATCACTACAAAATCCAATACGTTAAGGATTGCCATTGCTACTGCTACTGTAAAAGTATCAAAACCAGAAACAATAAGGGCAGTTGAAAAACGAGAAGTGCCCAAAGGGGATGTTTTCGAATTTGCCCGGGCTGCTGGTTTACTTGGCGTAAAGAAAACCAGTGATTTGATACCAGACTGCCACCCCCTACCTATTGAATACACTGCGATAACTTATCAGATAGAGGGTTTGAGGATTATTATCAGTGTAGAAGTACATACCATTTATAAAACTGGCGTTGAGGTTGAAGCGATGCATGGTGCATCGATAACAGCCTTAACAATGTATGATATGCTAAAACCAATAGACAAAGGCATTGAAATAGAAAACATTAAATTGTTAAAGAAATCAGGAGGAAAGACAGATTTTAATAAAGAAGAATTTTCTGAGGTTAAGGCTGCTGTTTTAGTCTGCTCTGATACTGTATTTGAAGGAAGAGGTCTGGACAGTTCTGGCAAAGCGATAATTTCACGACTGGAACAGTATGGAATTACTACAACCAAGTATGAAGTTTTACCAGATGAAATTGAGATCATAAGAAATAAAGCAAAGCAAATAGCAGCTGACAATTTTCAACTTTTGATTTTTACGGGCGGTACGGGATTGTCTCCAAGAGATGTAACACCTGATGCTTTGGAAACGTTGATTGACAGACCTATACCGGGCATAATGGAGAATGCCAGACGTTATGGCCAGGATCGCATGCCTTATGCCATGCTTTCGAGAGGTATAGCCGGCTTTATTGGTGAGACCCTTACAATTAGTATTCCGGGCTCAAAAGCAGGAGCAGAAGAGAGTATGGATGCGCTATTACCACATATCTTACATCTATTAAAAATACGAAAAGGTGAAAAACATTAATAGATCCTGATATTATATCGCACTCTATACAGGAATAACATCCATAAGGGGCTTAACATTTGTATGCCTACAGATATATCGAACTAATACAATGGTTGCTACATCAAATTATCCTGTTGCTCAACAAAATCTTGTACTTCATTTAGTTAATGCAGAACAGAATTTAATTGACGGAATAAAGTCTGGAGATCAAAAGGTGATTTCGAAATTATACAACATGTATTCTCCCGCTTTGTATGGTATTATTTCAAGAATAGTAAAGTTTGATGAAATAGCTGAAGACGTTTTACAGGAAACTTTTGTAAAAATCTGGCGATCGATTGATCAATATAAGGAATCTCGCGGCCGTTTGTTTACCTGGATGGCCAGATTAGCAAAAAATACGGCAATTGACCATTTGCGAGGACGCGGCTATATGAATACCGCTAAGAATGATGATATTGAGGATGCTTCAGCAGAGATAGATTTAAAAAATCAACTGTTATTCAATCCAGAAACCATAGGAATAAGAAAGTTAACTACTACGCTTCCTATATCTCAAAGGGCGATACTAGAGTTAGTATATTTTCAGGGCTACTCACAATCAGAAGCAGCTGAAGAACTGAACATACCCCTTGGAACCGTTAAAACCAGGCTTAGAATGGCAATAACAATTCTAAGAACATATTTTCAATAAAATATTTAATTCGTTCGCATCGCTCATCTCCTTAATAACAATCGTTTCTCTTGAAATTCTAGATATGCTTTTTTGGCCATTCAAAGTATCAGCCAAAGATATTTCAATCGATTCATAAATTACCAGTATTTTTGATCCAATGGGATACTTTGAAAGCCTGCTTGAATTACTTAAGATTGAAAAAGAGGAAGACCTCAAATCTTATCTCCTACTTACCTCCGCTTCATCGGCTGCGAATAGGCGTGGGAATGGTTTATCCTGGTATCCAATAGCCATTAGAAATAATGAGTTAGGACGCGGTGACTATCTATGCATGGAATTGGAACGTACTACTCATCAAGATTTGCAGCATCAATTTCGTTTCGGCTCATCCGTTTCGCTTTTCTCAAATCATGATCCGAATAATGATAGAATAGAAGGGGTTATTGTATTTATCACTGATAATACAATGAGAATCAACTTAAAAACAGATGAATTGCCCGATTGGACGAAACATGGTAAATTAGGTATTGATCTCCTTTTTGACAATTATACTTACAAAGTGATGCAGGATGCCCTAAATCAAGCAACTGAAATTTTGAAAGAATCTCCTAACAGCCCTATATCAAAATTAGCTTTTGTGTTAACTGGATCTGCTCCGGCGACCTTCAAAGCATCCGCTTCTAGGCACACTATTGCCGGCCTTAATCAAAAACAGCAAATAGCAGTAAATCAAATTGTGTCTGCAAATGAACTTGCTATTGTTCATGGTCCGCCTGGAACGGGAAAAACTACTACGCTGGTGCAGGCCATTAAGGCTTTGAATAAGCTAGATGGCAAGCAAATACTTGTTGTAGCGCCCAGTAATACTGCTGTTGATTTATTGAGCATGAGGCTTGCTAAAGCCGGCTTAGAAGTGCTTAGGATTGGTAATTCAGCGCGAGTATCAGAAGAAATGCTTTCTCTTACGCTGGATAGAAAACTGTCTGAACATGATGATAATAAAATCATCAAGAAATTAAAGAAGCAGTCCGCCGAATACAAGAAGATGGCGCATAAATATAAACGTAATTTCGGTAGAGCAGAGCAAGAACAACGTAAAGCACTATTTAATGAAGCCCACAAAATTGGAAAAGAAGTTGATGATATGGAACAACACATTACAGATCAATTGATTTCAAAGGCGCAAGTAATTACAGCAACCCTTATTGGAGCGAATCATTACACTATAAAAAACTTACTTTTTGACACCATTGTAATTGATGAAGCAGGACAAGCGCTAGAACCGGCCTGTTGGATACCCACTTTGAAAGGCCAAAAATTAATATTGGCAGGAGATCATTTGCAACTTAGTCCAACTATTAAATCAAGTGAGGCTGCAAAAAAAGGCCTCAATAAAACTTTATTAGAGAAATGCGTGGAACAACATCCTAATGCGGTAATACTGCTAGAAGAACAGTATCGCATGAACGAGAAAATTATGGCATATTCCTCTCACATTTTTTACAAGGATAGCTTAAAAGCACATCAATCCGTTGCGTTGCAAACCCTATTTCCTGAAGATGCCCCGCTACTATTCATAGACACAGCCGGATGTGGATTTGACGAAAAGAGAGAGGGCACCAGTATTCAAAATCCAGAGGAGGCGGCATTTTTAATAAAACATTTAGCGAATTATATGGAGAAGCTGAAACTTCTATATTCTTCGAAGGATTTTCCTAAAATTGGAATTATAGCCCCTTATCAGGAACAAGTAAAATTGCTTCGAACAGTTTTGAAAGAGAGTTCCATAACTGAAGAATATTTTAGTAATATTTCTATTAATTCCGTTGATGGTTTTCAGGGACAAGAACGGGATGTTATTTATTTGAGTTTGACAAGGAGCAACAATGAACAAAATATCGGCTTTCTAGCCGATATACGAAGAATGAATGTGGCAATGACCAGAGCTAAGATGAAGCTTGTAGTGATCGGAGACAGTGCTACCTTATCAACGCTTCCATTCTATTCGGGCTTTGTTGACTATGCGGATAAAATTTCAGCTTATCACAGTGCTTGGGAGTTTACAGAGTAGCTGCCTATATTAGCTTGGGATCAATTAGCAGAGGAAACCAAGACCTAAGAAACTTTGAGTCTGATATAAGTATTTTTTATTTTATCATCCATAGAACCAAGTCGATAGGCTTACTTTACGGCTAAAGTCTGTTTGGTTTAGGTTAGTCTGTGGCGGACTAATCATCTTTTATAACAGATATTTCGTTTTATTTTTTACTGTTTAAAACCATTTCACAAATCATTTCGTTTATACAACTGAGAGCGTTAATTTAGCGGGGGTAGGTCGTAAGATTTACCTCCGTTTTTTTTAAAAATCCTTACAATTTTCATGTTTTAAGTGTTTCTAGGTCTATTTATTAACACCTGCTATAAGTATTAACAAATTATAAGTAAATTGTAATTTTTAACACAAAAAGTAATATATTCAAGTCTGGTTAACTTTATGTTTTGTTTTATCTATTTATGGTCTTAGATTTGGGATGTTTATTTATCTGCATAAATGTTGACTTTTAACCAGATGCAAACAGGTGTTATTATACAGAGCAAATGACCCCTTAATGATAAACGAAACATCAATACAATCTGCTCTGTAATCTAAATATAGTACTAGCATGCATAAAAAATTACACGATAGGATAGCCGCTTTTAAGGACGCTAATGCAATCAAGGAAAAGGGGCTTTACCCTTATTTCCGCGCAATAGAATCCGGTCAAGACACAGAGGTGATAATTGATGGGAAGAAGGTTTTAATGTTCGGTTCTAACTCCTATCTTGGATTGACCAATCACCCAAAAATTAAAGAAGCTGCTAAAAAAGCAATTGATAAATACGGTACAGGATGCGCTGGATCCAGATTTTTGAATGGCACGTTAGACATACACATTGAACTGGAACGCAGATTAGCAAATTACGTTGGTAAAGAAGCGGCAGTGTTGTTCAGCACTGGATTTCAAGTAAATTTAGGTGTTATTTCTTGTCTTTTAGACCGCAATGATTATTTAATACTTGATGAATATGACCATGCTTCTATCATAGACGGCAGCAGGCTCTCATTCTCCAGGTCTATAAAATATGCCCATAATGACATGGATGATTTGCGCAAGAAATTAAGCAGGCTTCCAGAAGATGCGGCTAAATTAATTGTAGCTGACGGAATATTCAGTATGGAAGGCGATTTAGTTAATCTTCCTGAAATTGTTAAAATTGCTGATGAATTTGGCGCTAATATCATGATGGATGATGCACACAGCTTAGGTGTTATAGGATTTAATGGCTCGGGTACCGCTTCTCATTTTGGACTTACAGATAAGGTTGACCTAATCATGGGTACTTTTAGTAAATCACTAGCATCTTTAGGGGGATTTATTGCAGGAACCGAAGAAACCATAGAATTTGTAAAGCATAGAGCGAGATCATTAATGTTTAGCGCTAGTATGCCTCCATCGGCAGTTGCCAGTGTTATTGCAGCATTAGAGATTATTGAATCAGAACCGGAACGTATAGATCAGCTTTGGGCAAACACCAATTATGCAAAGAAACTGCTAATTGATGCAGGCTTCGATATTGGACATACTGACAGCCCAATTATACCAGTTTACATCAGGGATAATGATAAAACCTTCTTAATTACAAACATCCTGAGCAATAATGGGATATTTGTTAATCCGGTTGTTTCTCCTGCAGTACCATCGGATTCTTCGCTAATCAGATTTTCGCTTATGGCAACTCATACCTTTAAACAAATTGAGGAAGCGGTGGATAAACTATCTGCAGCTGCAAAACAGGTTCAGGTTCACTCCACATCGCAAGTAAGCATTTAATGAAAAAAATAGTTGCTGTAAATTCTAAAAAAGAATTAGCCACATTTATCGATTTCCCACATGACCTTTACGAAGGGGATCCAAACTATGTACCGGAACTCTTTATCGCTCAAAGAGATTTATTAACTACCCACCCTTTTCATAAACACTCGTCTTTGCAGTGCTTTTTGCTTTTTGATGATGGAAAGATTATTGGGCGTATTGCTGCAATTTTAAACAACAGCCATAATAAGCTAAACAACGCAAGCGACGGTTTTTTTGGCTTCTTTGATTGCATCAACAACCAAGATGCTGCAACCCTACTTATAGATACCGCGGTAAAATGGCTTAAAGAAAAGGGTGTAAAAAATAAAATTATTGGACCTGTTAATTTCTCAACAAATGAAAGTTGTGGCTTATTGATAGAAGGGTTTGACTCCCCTCCTGTGGTCATGATGCCATATAATGCAGAGTATTATATCGCTTTATTAGAAGGCGCTGGTTTAGCAAAACAGGTTGACCTGATTGCATGGAAATTTACAGGGGATGCTTACGATGATCGTTCTGTAAAGTTATTAGATAGGCTCGAAGAGCGCCTGAAACGCGCTGATATTACTATACGAAAGATCAATCTCAAGAATTTTAAGGAGGAGGCCGCTAGTCTTCGTGAAGTATACAACAAAGCCTGGGACAAAAATACGGGTTTTGTTCCTTTGAACGATGAGGAGTTTGATTACCAGGCAAAAGATTTAAAACTTGTACTAGATCAGGATTTTTGCCTCGTTGCTGAGCAGCATGGAAAGTTGGTAGGTTTTGGAGCAGCTATACCTGATATGAACCAGATCCAAATCAAAATTAAAAAAGGTCGCCTATTACCAACAGGTATATTTAAACTCTTGTTTGGCAAAAAGAAAGTAACTGGCATTAGAATTCTTTTGTTGGGTGTAATTGACGGATATCGTAAAATGGGTATCGAGGCTTGTATATATGCAAGAATTATTAAGGCCTATCGTGAAAAGGGTTTGAAATACGCAGAGGCGGGTTGGACATTGGAACATAATGACATGGTAAACAATGCCATTAAGGCTATAAAAGGGGATCCATATAAGAAGTACAGGATTTTCGAAAAAACTATATGAGCAAAAAGGTACTGATAACAGGTGCCACAGGTTTTCTAGGATTTCATATAATAGAATATTGCCTTAGCCTTGGCTATACGGTATACGCTGGGGTTCGTGCGAATAGCGATACATCTCATCTTAAAAATTATGCAATTCTTTATATTGAACTTGACTATTCCGATGTTGGATTGCTTATAAAGCAGTTAGAAGTTCAGCAATTTGACTATATCATCCATGCGGCTGGAAGCACTAAATCAAAAACTGAAGCCGCATATAATCTTGTTAATGCAGAATATACGCGCAACCTGGCATTAGCAGTCAGAAGTTTAAAATCCCCTGTTAAAAAATTCTTATTTGTTAGCAGTCTTGCTGCAATAGGGCCGCTGAAAAACACAGATCAAGAAATTAAGGATGATTCTTCACCTCAACCCGTTACTAAATACGGAAAAAGTAAGTTATTAGCAGAAAAATATTTGTCTGAAATAACGGGTTTACCATTGGTAATCATCCGCCCTACCGCTGTTTACGGGCCAAGGGAAAAAGATTTATTTATCTTATTTAAAACCATAAATAATGGTTTTGAGCCTTATATTGGCAAGTTTAAACAACAACTAAGTTTCATCTATGTAAAAGACTTGGCAAAAGTGATAATCGATGCTCTTGAAAGCGATATTGTATCGGGCAAGGCATACAATATTTCAGATGGCAAGGTTTATGACAGATATGCATTGGCTATCTTTATTAAGAAAGCACTCCATAAAAAATCCTTAATACTTCATCTACCCATCGCAGTAGTTTCGATATTTGCTTCTTTAATCGACATGATATATTCCAACAGCAAGGTCACTCCTACCTTGAATAAAGATAAGATGGCTGAATTAACTGCCATAAATTGGGGATGTAGTATAAATGAAGCGAGAAGAGATTTAAAGTTTAATCCAGAATACGATCTGGAAATGGGAATCACTGACACCATACACTGGTACAAACAAAACAATTGGCTATAGAACCAAGGTTATCATTTATGCGCAATCGTTTTCGTAAATTTTTAACGTGAAAGGCATTTATTGAGCAGATTATAGGATGAGAAGGCTATATTTAGCTATACTTTCGGCAGGAAACCGGGAGTGCTATAACCAAATATAATGAAAAAATTTATTCTATTCGCCTATTGCTGCATGGGCCTCAATCTTATTGCTCAAACAAAAAAAGTAGATATTGTTAAAAGCGGCACCGAAAATAAGGTAAATGTTAGCGTTGATGGCAAACCATTTACTAGCCTAATCTACCTGGATAATATGGAAAAACCAGTGCTCTATCCTATTAACGCAGCAAATGGCGCAATAATTACCCGGGGGTTTCCTCTAAAAAGTAGAGATGGGGAACGAACTGATCACCCACACCATGTTGGCTACTGGCTTAATTATGAAAGTGTAAATGGGTTAGATTTTTGGAATAATTCGTACGCAATACCGGAAGAAAAGAAAGCCAAATTCGGATGGATCAGGAGTGTTAAAATAACAGAGACAAAAAGTGGTGCAACAGATGGAAAAATAAGTTATACCGCAAATTGGGAAAACCAGGCAAAAAATATCCTGTTAAAGGAAAGTACTACGTTTATATTTAGCGGGACATCTGATACAAGGAATATTGACAGGATTACCACCCTAACTGCACAAAAAGACACAGTGTTCTTCAAAGATATAAAAGATGGTATGCTTGGACTTCGAGTAACCAAGGAATTGGAGTTCGCATCTAACAAAGTGGAAGAATTTACCGACAGCCATGGCAACATCACTAAGGTTCCTGCATCAAGCAATGGAGCAAGTGGAAACTACTTGACGAGTGAAGGAAAAACCGGGATTGGCGTCTGGGCTACACGCGGAACGTGGTGTTTACTTACAGGAATTAAAGAGGGGAAACCATTGTCGGTCGCAATTATTGATCATCCTAAAAATCCAGGCTACCCTACCTATTGGCATGCCCGAGATTATGGGTTATTTGCAGCTAATCCACTCGGTCAGGAGATATTTAGTAATGGGAAGGAGAAACTAAATTTAACGCTCAGGCCGGGACAGTCGGTTACATTCAGGTATCGCATGATCGTTACTTCAAATGAAGAAGTTAACCCAGAAATTCTCAACAAACAAGCCACAGAGTTTAGCAAAAACTAAAAACGCATTATAATATAACAGCATAAAATGAAAACAAAAAGATTATTGATTTTTACCGCTTTGGCATTTGCAACCTTTCCTTCTACATTATTGGCGCAAACTGGAAAATGGCAAAATCTGTTTAACGGAAAAGATTTTACCGGATGGAAACAGCTCAATGGTAAAGCAAAATACACAGTTAAAAATGGAGAGATTGTTGGCTCTACTGTTCTAAATGAGCCGAATTCTTTTTTGGCTACTGAAAAAAACTATGCCGACTTCATTCTTGAACTGGATTTATTGGTAGATAATTCAATGAATTCTGGTATTCAGATCAGAAGCGAGAGTAACTCAGATTACCAAAATGGTCGGGTACATGGTTATCAGGTAGAGGTCGATCCTTCAGATAGAAAGTGGAGCGGTGGACTTTATGACGAAGCAAGGAGAGGCTGGTTGTATCCCCTTGGTATCAATCCCGCTGGTCAGGCGGCTTTTAAAAAAGAAGCTTGGAATAAATACCGTATAGAATGTATAGGTAAATCTATAAGGACTTGGATAAATGGTATTCCAACTGCAAACCTAATTGATATGGTTACACCTACCGGATTTATCGCACTACAAGTACATGCAATAGGTAAAAATGATACTCCAGGCAAGCAAATACACTGGCGCAATATTCGCATTCAAACCGCTAATTTAAAGCCAAGCAAACCAGACGATATTTACGTAGTAAATATGATTCCAAATGACTTGTCTTTACAGGAAAAGAAAGAAGGATTTTCTTTATTATGGGATGGTAAAACCACCAATGGCTGGGTTGGCGCATATAAGGATAAGTTTCCTGATAAAGGTTGGAACATACAAAATGGCGAGCTAAGTGTGGACCAAGCCATGGGTGCAGAATCAACAAATGGAGGAGACATCGTTACTGTAAAAGAATACAGCGCGTTTGAATTGAAATTTGATTTTAGGTTGACAGAAGGTGCAAACAGTGGCGTAAAATATTTTGTAACCCTTACTGAAGGCAATAAGGGCTCAGCAATTGGAATGGAATACCAGATCTTAGACGATATGCGTCATCCTGATGCCAAACTGGGAAAGAACGGAAACAGAACTTTAGGATCTCTTTATGATTTAATTGCAAGCAAGAAAAATGTAGGGGCAGATCGTCCTATAGGCGAATGGAACCGGGGATATATCCGTATTTACAAAGACAATCGCATAGAGTATTGGCTAAACGGCATAAAGGTAACTGAGTTTATAAGGGGTACACCAGAGTTTTATGAACTTGTTGCAGCAAGCAAATATAAAGACTGGAAAGGCTTTGGTATGGCACCAAAAGGTCACATTCTGTTACAGGATCACGGCGATAGGGTTTCCTTTAGAAGTATAAAAATAAAAGAACTATAAATCATGGAAGAATCCAGAAGAAAATTTATAAAGCAATCTGCAGTAGCTACTGCAGGTACCTACCTAGGCACTATGGGTTGGAATGCAAAAAGTTATAGCAATATTATTGGTGCTAATGATAGAGTGAGGGTGGGTATAGTCGGGTTTTCAGATCGCTTTAAAGATGCCCTGCTACCGAGCTTCCTTAATCATAACAAGGAGTTAAATTTTGATATTGTGGCAGTTTCAGATCTATGGAACTACAGAAGAGGGTTAGGTATGGATCATTTGAAATCTAAGATGGGTCATGATATCAAAGGTTGCAGGAATAATGATGAATTATATGGAACGAAAGATATTGACGCGGTAATTATTAGTTCTCCTGATTTTGCACATGCTTCGCATGCAGCGGAAGCTGTGAACAGCAAATGTGATGTTTATTGTGAGAAACCTTTCGCCGAAACTATGGAAGATGCTCGTGCGACCTTAAAAGCCGTTCGTTCAGGCAAACAGATTCTTCAGATAGGATCTCAGCGCAGAAGTGGCGACAACTATAAGGCTGCATCGAAATTTATAAACGAGGGTAAATTTGGAAACATTACAATGGTTGAGTTGAGCTGGAATGTAAATCAGCCCGGTAGATGGCGTAGACCGGATCTTGTTGCCAAACTCAAACAAGAAGATACCGATTGGAAGCGGTTTTTATTGAACCGCCCTTTTGAAGAATGGGATCCGCGCAAATACTTGGAATTCCGTTTATTCTGGCCCTTTTCCTCAGGTATGCCGGGACAATGGATGTCACACCAGATTGATACTGTACATTGGTTTACTGGCCTTAAACACCCCCGTAGTGTAGTGGCTAATGGAGGTATTTATCAGTGGAAAGATGGTCGCCGTAACTGGGATACCACTACTGCAGTGTTTGATTATGGTAAAGAGAATGACTCCAATAATGGCTTTCAGGTAGTATTTACTTCAAGAATGCACAATGGTGATGAAAACCCTGCAGAAATCTATTACGCAAATGGTGGCGAGTTAAACCTGAACACCAATATGGTTTCTCCTAGAGGCGGTTTGACAGCAGGTGCTGCTAAAGCGATGAACATGCCACCTAACTTGCTACCAGAACTTAAACTTACTGATATGGTTGAAAAGGTTTCAGCATCTGCCAATACCGGTGGCGATAAATTAACGTCAGCACACATGAGAAATTGGATGGAATGTGTAAGAAGTCGCGAGCAACCAAATGCTCCGGTTGAAGCGGGTTATTCTCACTCCATCGCCAACATCATGACCAACGCTGCCATTCGAACAGGGCAGAGAGCTACATTCGATGAAGCGAAACAAGAAGTGATGGTAGGCGGTAAAATATTTAAATTCTAGGAATACGGAAATTTTACATAAATAATTAAAAAAAGGCCGGATAACTAAATCATCCGGCCTTACTATTTTTACTCTACTTTTCTTCTACCAGAAGGCAGTGTAGAGCGCAACGGTCATGGCAATTATAATTAGAGATCCAACCGCAAAAGAAGTAGAAACCTTAAACATACTGGAATCCACTTCCAGTCCATTTGTTTTAATGCCTTTCTTGTTCTCATAGATACTTATAAAGTACATACCAATGAGACATACTGCAAATACAATAACCATTCTATCCATAAAAGGAATTTCAAAAACACCAGTTGAGTTAGCAACAGCCCATCCAAATTCATTTAAGGGAGAAAGATCTATCCATCCCGGTAAAAATTTAAGTAATACGGAAACTAAGAAACCTCCAATGGTTGCAAATAGTGCGGCATTTGATGTAGTCTTTTTCCAAAAGAAACCTAAGATGAACATGGCAAATATGCCCGGGGATACAAATCCTGTATATTCCTGAATATATTGAAACCCTTGTTTTCCTTCTCCCATCAGTGCATCACCCACAATAAGTGAAAGTACGACAGCCAATAGCATAGCTACAACAACTGTTACCTTACCCACATTAACCAGATTTTTTTCACTAGCTGCTGGATTAAAAGCCTTTTTGTAAATGTCTAATGTAAAAATAGTGGCAATACTATTCGCCTTTCCCGCTAGAGATGCTACAATTGCCGCGGTTAGTGCTGCAAATGATAATCCTTTTAAACCAATTGGCAACAATCCCAATAAAGCAGGATAAGCTTTGTTTGGATCCTGAACACCAGAAGATGTCAACAAGTTGGCACCACTTATTCCAGGAATTTTTTGTTTGATGATATAGAAAACTGCAATACCGGGAATTACCACAATTACAGGCATTAGCATTTTTAAAAATGCAGCAAACAATAAACCCGAACGCGCAGTTGGTAAAGAAGCGCCAAGAGCTCTTTGCGTAATGTATTGATTACATCCCCAATAACTCAAATTGGCAATCCACATACCACCAATTAGCACACTCAATCCCGGAAGATCCATATAATTTGGGTTGTCCTTCTTAAATATTAGGTGAAAATGTTCTGAGGCACCCTCAGTCAAAATAGCAAACCCTTTAACTATACCGCCATTATTGGAGATCAGATTAAGAGCAATATAAGTAGCCACCAAGCCACCTAGCACTAAAAAGAACACTTGAATAACATCTGTATATCCAATAACTTTCATCCCCCCTAGTGTGATAAGAATAGCGAAAACAGCCAGTCCAAGTATGCATATCGTAATGGGAAGATCTGAGATTCCACTTATTGCCAGTGCACCGAGATATAAAATAGACATTAGGTTTACCACAATGTATAACATCAGCCAGAAAACCGCCATAATCATCGCTACCTTTTCATTGTACCGCTGACTAAGAAACTGCGGCATTGTAAAAATCTTATTCTTAAGGTATACCGGCATAAAGAATACCGCCACAATAATAAGGGTAGCTGCTGCCATCCATTCATACGCTGAAATTGCCAGACCAAGTTTAAAGCCAGAACCGCTCATTCCAATCATTTGTTCGGCAGAAATATTAGAAGCAATTAAGGACGCACCAATAGCCCACCAAGTCAGTGAGCCTTCTGCAAGAAAGTAATCTTTAGAATCACTAACGGCGGATCTCTTTTTGTAATAGATCCAAAATCCATACGAGGAAACAATTATAAAGTATATGAAAAATACAATGTAATCGTAGGTTTGAAGTTTATTCATCGTTTATATCGGTTGTTTGATTATATAAGGGGGTTAAAATAAAATATTTATTTGGTATAACCATCAATTGCTAATGATTATACCAAATAAATATCTATTTAAACTAAACCAGAGCGGTTTACTTGTTTAATGAATTAATCCAGGCAGCAATTTTTAAACCATCAGCTTTAGTAACCTGAGGCATGGGAGGCATTTCAGTAGAATAGCCAGGCCAGTTTTGCGGCTGCGGATTATGAATCAAAGAAAGGATCTTTTCAGCTGTGTACTTTCGTTTAGCAACATCAGCGAAAGCTGGACCAATTTGTCTCTTTGATGGATTGTGACAAGCTACACAAGTGTAACTAGTCAAAAGTCCCTTTACCTGCGCGTAAGTAGGCGCAGCAGTTGTTGCCGTCTCTGAACTTTTAAGTTCCGGAGCATTTTTTGAAGGTGAAAGCACTTTACCTTTTAAGGTTGTACCTGCGGGTGAGCTTGGTAAAGCAGAAGCCATTTTATCGCTTCCAGAGTTCTTAGTACTCAGTTCACTCATTGAAAGTTTATCTCCGTTAGGGATACTGTTCAAAGTGTAATAAGCAATAGGATGAAGTGGTAATACACCGCTACTCTTCTCTTTTACACCATTAATAGTAATGGTATGAATGTAGTACTGACGTAAGTTATCAACAACTAACCTTGCTTTTAAACCATCCGCAGAAACTTTAACTCCTTTAATCTTCAATTTTTCGAGATTGATTGGTGGAGATCCATATACCGGATGATATTTGTATAAATAACTTTCCACGTTGTAAGAAGCAATATCGTTAGCTGTCTTCGAATCAACAGGACTTGTAAATTCAATTTCAAATCCATCAGGCATCGCCCTAACTGCTCTCATTTCGAAAGGAGTATTGCTTGGATTGTAAACTAAACGTTCTAAACCTTCGTTAGCATCACCTGCCGAGCCCCAACCACGATTGGTTTCTCCTACAAATAATGATTTATCTGTACCAAAGGCCAATCTCAATACGCCAGAACGGAAACCGCTTCTGAACATAAATGAAGCACCTTGCTCAACACCATTAACGGTTTCGAAGAATATACGTGAAATGATACTCATACCTTGATCACCTACCAAGATCTGACCTTCGAAAGGACCAAAAGCACCCGCAGGAATTTTAACAGGTTCTGAAGTAGAAATACCCAAGATACCATAAGGAAGCCATACAGAAGGCAATCTCAGTTCTGGAAAATCTTTTTTCATTTCCCAAAGCATTTTGAATTTCTCATCTACCCGGTTTTCAGGCTTGATAGCTCTTCCTTCTGCAGTAACATCCCTTCTTTCGCTAATTTTAGAACGGAAATATTCCTCAGTTAATTTAACTGGTGAATCGGATCTACCGGTCCATCTTAAACCTGCAGGGTGACCAATAAAATCACCTTTATTTACTTTCCAGATCGCACCGGAACCTACCCAATCTCCTTGGTTATCAGTATAATAAAGTTGTCCGTCGATTACAGCGGGACCAGCTGGAGAACGCATTCCAGTTGCCCAAGGCTGCATTTTACCATCTTCAGTAATGTTCATTGCCCATCCACGCATGGGTACACGGCTTTCACCACGATACCACATCTCATCGCCAAAAGCAACGTTACCGGTTACAAAGAAAGATCCATCAGGAGCAATTTTAGGACCGAAACTATATTCATGGTAGTGTCCGCTTAACGGCCATGCATAAACTGTTTCATAAACATCAGCTTTACCATCCATATTGGTATCAACCAATTTGGTTAGTTCACCTCTTTGCGCGCAATATAAAGCGCCATCTTTGTAGGCAAGCCCTAATATTTCATGTAAGCCACTTGCAAATTTGTGAAAATAAGGTCTTGAGCCGGTCGGATTTTGTACAATATATACATCTCCTCTTCTGGTAGATATACCAAGGTCTCCGTTAGGTAAAGTAACCAATCCACCTACTTCAAGTATCACTCCTTCTGGTGTCCTTACTTTATTTATTTTGAAGAAATCTTCTTCTTTGGGCGTTTCCTGCGCAAACCCCGTCGTAAAACTAAAACTTAAAGCTAGCATTGCCAGCATTTTAAAAGTATATTTCATTATCTAACCTTCTTAAAATAAAATAGAATAATTTAACTTACCACGAACAAGAACAACTAGGTCCTTCTTGCCATCTACATCCCTAATTACAGGTTTGTCTTTGATGTCGTCAAATTTTATGTAAAAGGACTGTCCGTTTACCAGGTATATTCCTTTAGAAAGATCCTGAATGTCTGATGCACCGCTTACAACCAAAGCATAAACATTATCAATAGGATTATTAAGAGTAATTTCTCTATTTAAACCTTGTCCTCCGTCTAATACTTTAATTGCATCAGTCACTTTAGCGCCATACATATTATAGGTAAAAGTAGGGCGATCATCTGCGTCTACCATATAGCCTTTTGTTTTAAATCCTGTACCAGTAGTATCAGTAAGCCAAGCACCCTTAGGATCAGCTAATTTTGACAAAGTCGGAACTGGCTTTTTAGTAAAAGTAGTTACACTTCCGCGAGGCCTTGAAGTACCGTTACCTCTGCCATCCCACATTGGTGTAGCATCAATAAAATCTCCATGCCATGCTTGGAAAAGATACCCGTTATCCAAATCATAACTATAATTAACCTGAGTTGGACTACTTACAGATATTGCGTGCACTACTTTAGAACCGCCAGGGATATCAACAAAACTGCGAATATTTGGTGTCGTAGTACGATCTATATAAATAGGATCTGTATTATTCTCTCTTTGTCTTGTCACCGCATCAGCTGGAAGTTTAGAGAATTTAATTTCTTTAAAGGCTACAGCTCCATGGTCGCCCTGAAGGCGCAACGGACCCAATGGTTTTTCAAAACCCGCTGAACCTCTTGTAGAACCAAATAACTCAATATTATCCTGTATCACAACACCATTTAATTCAATCGAAATGATTCTTGCATTAGCGATCTTTTTCATGGAGCCATCAAATTTAGCTGCCTGAAAAGCAATTCTGATGTGTTGCCACAATCCTGGCGCTTTACTCGCATTCTGACGTGGCGCATGTCCTTCATAACCTTGTTTACCCTCACCTCTCGCATCATCCCATCTCGCATATATTGCACCGTTATTGGCAGCTGTTGGATTTAACATCCCCCAGGAGTCTTCCAATTGAATTTCATAGTTTCCTTGTAAATAAATGCCAGAGTTTGAACCCTTGGCCATCAGGTAGTCGAGCTCCAAAACAATATCACCATGCTCACCTAAAGTGAATAGGTCTGATCCTGCAACTTTTTTAGTAGGTTGGTTAACCAATACCCCTGTTCCTTTGATAACATTTAATACGTTTACCTCATTCAAGTTTGCCGTAACACCTCCAGCCACAGACCAAGTCTGCCCGGGTTTTTTAAATGCAGATAGATCTTTAAGATCAATACCCGACTGGTCGGCTAATTGCTGACCAGATACAAGTGCGGTTCCTAACAACCAGACAAAAGCCGTTGTTCCGAACTTTAAATAATTAAGTTTCATACTGTGTTTTATAGTTTAAAAGTTTAAAAGTAACAATTTAGTGTAGCATTAAAAGCATTGCAAAATAATGATTTTGTTACAATTACTAATATAGATGAAAATCTTGAAGATATCTTTCTATATTTAATTTTTGAAACCAACACACAATAACTTTAAATGAAAGCACCTATAAAACTCCTGTTGTCAGGCATTGCCCTAACCTCAATTTTTGCATTTACAGAATTTAAGCATCCTGTAAACAGTACAAAAATAAACAAACTAGCCATTGATACGCCAAACCAGAACCGATTTGTTAAGGTTACCCTTTCAAAAGGCCAATTCACAGAACCAACAGAGATTGCAGTACTGCCCAACAAAGATGTGCTGATTTCTCAGCGTAGAGGCGAATTTCTAATCTATAAAAACGCTACCAAAATGGTGAAAGACGCGGGTAAGCTTGATGTTTATTTCAAGACCAGTGTTAAGGATGTTAACGCAGAGGAAGGATTGCTAGGCATGGCTGTAGACCCTAACTTTGCTACTAATAAATTTGTGTACGCATTTTACAGCCCAACTTCTAGGTCTGTTAACAGACTTTCCCGTTTCAAACTGGTTGGTGATAAAATTTCTTTAGCATCAGAAAAAATAGTACTGGAATTCTATTCACAAAGAGAAATCTGCTGTCATACTGGCGGCTCTATCGCATTTGGCCCAGGTAATTTACTGTATGTATCGGCAGGTGATAATTCTACACCATTTGACGCGCCAAATCAAAAATTTACAAATAAAGGTTATGCACCGTTAGATAACCGTGCTGATTTTAATCAATACGATTCAAGACGTTCTGCCGGAAATACCAACGACCTGCGGGGTAAAATCCTAAGAATAAAAATGAATGCAGATGGTACTTATAGTATTCCTGAAGGAAATTTATTCGGTAAAAGTGAACCTAAAACAAAACCAGAAATTTTTGTAATGGGCAACAGAAATCCTTACAGAATCTCTGTAGATCAAAAAACAGGGTATTTGTATTGGGGAGAAGTTGGCCCTGATGCTCAGAATGACGACCCGGAACGCGGACCAAGAGGATACGATGAAGTTAATCAAGCCCGTAAATCGGGTTATTTTGGCTGGCCATTTTTTATTGGGAATAATTATCCTTATCGCGCTTACGATTACACCACTGGAACTAGTGGAGATGCGTTTGATCCTGCAGCTCCCATAAACAATTCTCCCAACAATACTGGTTTAACTCAACTACCTCCCGCGCATCCAGCATTTATCTGGTATCCTTATGCAAAATCTCCTGAATTTCCTGAAGTCGGTGAGGGTGGCCGTACCGCGATGGCAGGACCTGTTTATTATGCAAAACCTGGCGTTCCTTCTTATCCGGCATATTATAACGGTAAACTACTTATTTACGAGTGGATTCGCGGATGGGTTAAAGCGGTTACTATGGCGCCAAATGGCGATTACAAGAGCATGGAGCCATTTATGGCAAACGTAGAACTAGCTGCTCCTATCGATATGGAATTAGGCCCTGATAACAAACTTTATATACTTGAATATGGTAAGGGCTGGTTTGCAAAGAATCCTGATGCCGCTTTAATTCGGATCGATTATAACAACAGTGCAACGGTGGCAAAAGCCGCCACTACAAAAGCAGCAGAAGCTACTACTATGGGTCACCAAATTACTGCTGCTAGCCCGGCGGTAGCGGCAGCAGCGATAATTGCCAAAACAGACTGCGCTGTATGTCATAAGACTTCTACTACATCTATAGGGCCTGCTTTCATAAAAGTTTCAGCTAAATACAAAAATGACCCTAAAGCAATGGCCTATTTAACCAACAAGATTGCCAAAGGTGGTGCCGGTGTTTGGGGCGAAGTTCCAATGCCTCCTCATGCTTCACTGAAAGAAGCAGAGCTACAGACCATTGTTAAATGGATCTTAACCCTCAGCAAATAATTATTTTTTACCACCTAAATTTACAACAGCACCAATTGTAAATAAAGAATTTCCAGCACTAATGAACTTCCGGCTATTTAGCCCGAAGTTCCCGCTGGAGGTATATTGTAGTTGTACCTGCTCATTTAACTTCATCCTTGTAAAAAAGACAGGTTCTAAAAACAGGTTACCTTCCCTAAGCTGCCCTATTCCATTGCGAAGAAAAGTCTTCATATCAACCTGACTAATTCTAATCGCTGTTCCATAACTTATTGGGAACTTCTTCCCAAATAATGTAAAACTATCTGATAGCCTTGAGCTATAATTAACCTGTAAAAACGTTTTCTTATAAGTTACTTCCTGCATGTCGGTTTCACTTAGCACATCGTTATTATCATAGCTATAATAAGTTCTGTCCGTATTTCCGCCACCATACCCTGCATAAACTTCAATAATACGGTTATCATCAGGTCCAAAAGTAGTGAAATACCCTCCTCCAACTTCAATAAGTCGTTGTTTAAAATCCTTCTGTCTGCCAGTGTTATTAATATATGAACCACTACCAATTATGCCAAAATGGTTTGACGCAGCATAAGCAGCATTTAAACTTAAATTTCCGTTATAGGCAACGTGTAACCCACCGCTTGCCTCTCCCTGCTTACTCAGCATCGGAGTGTTAGGTACGTTAGGCATGTAAATGGAAGAGCAAGAACTAAAGGCAATAGCAACTAAAAACGTAGCAAAAGAATGCGATATAAGCTTCATAATAAAGTTTCTGATTGGCCAAATTTAGAAGAAATTAAACAATTTGGATGATATGCCTTTGTTTTAATAAATATGATAGCTAATAATTTACCCTGATTAACCAAAAGTTGATTGCGCTTTTTTTATTGTCTTCTCTAAATCTATCCCTTTTCCTAGCACACCTTTAAACAAATCACCCACATCTTTTACACGATCAACGGCATTCAAAATGGTAAAATCCTTCATTGTCAATCCTCTCTTAACCTCTTCCCAATTTAGAGGCATGGATACTGTTGCACCTGATTTCGGTCTCAGGGAATATGGGCCGGCAATGGTGGCACCAGGTCTATTTTGCAAAAAATCCAGGTACATTTTACCCTTCCTGTTCGCTATCATTCTTTCTAAACTGGTAAACTTAGGAATTTGCTTATGCACTATATTCACTATAATTCTGGCAAAAAGCTGACTTTGTTCATAATCGTATTTAGCAGCCAACGGAATATAGATATGCATGCCCGTTGATCCAGATGTTTTGCAGAATGATGGTACATCTACGGCATCTAAAATCTTTTTGACTACATTAGCAGCCTCAATTACCTGATCAAACGTATTCTTATCCGGATCCAAGTCTATCACACAATAATCAGGGTTATCAGGGGTTTTAACCCTGCTAAACCATGGGTTCATTTCTATACATCCCAGGGTAGCCATCCAAAGTAGCGTAGCTTCGTCGTCGCCTAAAAGGTACTCTTTTTCTTCACCATCTCCAGTACTATACGGGAAAGTTGCAGCCCATTCCGGAGCCATATCTTTTACGTTCTTTTGATAAAAACTCTTTGCATGTATACCACCTGGATAACGGTTTAAAGACATTGGTCTATCTTTTAAATAAGGTAAAATATAATCTGCTATTTGGTAATAGTAATTGAACATATCTCTTTTACTGATGCCGTCTTCCGGCCAGTAAAGTTTACTTAGGTGTGTAAACTTCAGCTCATGTCCATTTACCTTTCTTACCTGGGTTTCCTCTTTAGGATTAAGTAGTGTTTTCTTTTGTTTTCCCTTTGGTGGTTCTATTGCAGATTTATGAGTATCCGGTTCTTCATTTTTAACCACCTTTACTTCTTCAACCAATTTATCTCTAGGTTCTGCTTTCTCTCTAATTACATCTTTTGGCTGCTTATCAAGACGTATTCCTTGAAATGAAGGGTGCCTGAAAACACCGTCGCTGGTTATTTCAGAAAAAGCAACCTCACAAACCAGCTTAGGCTTTAACCACGTGGCTTTGGCCTTTGGTGGATTTGGTCTAAAGCGGGAGGATTTGTTCACATCGGGTATATCTTCAAATGGGCTTTCTTTGATCGTCAACAATTTAAAGTCTGCCATCATTTCCTTTTGTTGCTTTACCGAAAATCCCGTTCCCACCTTGCCTACGTAGATTAAGGCCTCATTTTCGTACACACCCAAAAGGAGTGAACTAAAGGGTTTTGATGTATCCTCGTTCTTAGTATACCCTGCAATAATAACTTCTTGTCGCTTATGAACTTTAACCTTAAGCCATTCCTTTGACCGGTAATTGGCACTATAAGTACTGTCACTTTTTTTAGCAATGATCCCTTCCAACCCCATTTTCTCAGCTGCACGGTAAAATTCAATGCCATTAGCCTTAAAAACCTTGCTCAGGCGAATCCTATCATCCTCCACAGGAAGTACCTTTTCTAATATAGTCTGCCGCTCGTTCAATGGCAGATCTTTTAGATCTCTACCATCATACCAAATAATGTCGAAAACGTAATAAACCAATTCCCCATCCGCCTCACTACGCCAATTCTGCAAGTCGCCAAAATTCGAAATCCCTTTTTCATTTAGCACAAGGATTTCCCCATCAAATACTGCGTTGATTTTAAACTCCTTTAGGAGATTATAAATAGGATAAAACTTATCATTAAAACTCTTATTATTACGAGAAATTAGTTCAACTTCTCCCTCATTGATAAAAGCGAGGGAACGGTAGCCATCCCACTTTACCTCATATACCCAGTTTAGATCGTCAAAAGGCTCATCAACAAGAGTTGCAAGCATTGGCTTCATACCTGTCGGAATCTTGTCTTTTTTACCACCCTGCGCAGGTGCGGCTTTCTTCCTGGCTTTATCTGTAGTTGAACTATGCCAAATATTACCGCTGGTCTTTTCTACTTGTGCGAGGGTTTTATCAGACAAGACCGACTTCTCTTCTTTGGTAATATCTTTTACAGAAGCAAATTCGTCCTTGTGCTTAATCAGCAGCCATCCATTTTCACCCATTCCATGGGTTTTTACCAAAGCATATTCTCCCTCTAGCTTTTTACCATGAAGTTTAATTTTTAATGAACCGGCTTCCAGTTGTTTCAGCAGGTGCTTTTCCTGGGCCTTCTTTCCTTTAATTTCTTCAATAGGCTCATAGGTTCCCTCGTCCCACACAATTACCGTACCTCCTCCATATTCTCCCTGAGGGATAATCCCTTCAAAACTCCGGTAGTCAAAAGGATGATCCTCTACCATCATAGCCAGCCGCTTGGTTTTCGGATCAGTGGACGGACCTTTCGGTACCGCCCAGCTTTTTAGAACCCCCTCCATCTCTAGTCTAAAATCATAGTGCAGACGCGTAGCATCATGCTTTTGAATCACAAAAAGCAATTTGTCCTTGTCCTTACTCTTACCTGCTTTAGGTTCGGCAGTTTTATTGAAGTCGCGCTTTTCATTGTATTTCTGAAGTCCCATAACCAATCACCTTTAGGTATTTTAGCTACAACACTTTACAGAAATTAATGTTTTATAACGAACACATCGTGTGCGCGCCTAACGCATCCCTCCATGCATGCTGTGGTTCATGCCCATGGCGCCTATGCGTCTTTTGGTAAATGGCAATATGTTCGCTTCTATAGCTTTGTTGGCTAACTCTAATGCCTTAGGCACATTAAGTGGAACGGCAGGCTCTAAAGCATACCAAAGCATCAATGGCAAGTTATGGTCATCTTTATCTTCCGCATGTTGCACCAGGCCTTCTAAAGTAGCCCAACGTTTAGCAGGTTCCACGCGCTGCAATGCAGCAGCCAGGTAAAGTCTTACCAAAGGTGATGGGTCTGAAACCGCAAGTTCGGCAAAACGCTTCAGTGCTGCTTCCGAAACATTTTTATCTTCAGCAATCAGCTGGATACTCCA
>JANXVH010000066.1 GCA_025351765.1 Pedobacter sp. | reverse complement strand
AGATCAAGAAAACCAAAAGATAAGGCGCTGGTAGAGAACCAGGTTAAGTTAGTATACAATCGTGTGTATGCCAGACTTAGAAACCGTCAGTTCTTTGATATTGAATCCCTTAACCTGGCCATCAGGGAAAAAGTAAAGGCGTATAACCAGACCAGGATGCAGCAAAAGCCCTATTGCAGGGAAGAGCGATTTCTTGCAGCGGAAAAAAGCCTGCTCAAACCGCTGCCAGCGGATAGCTTTGAGGTCAAATTATTCAGAGCCCAAAGTGGCGCACAATAACCACATCTATCTTGGGAAGGACAAGCACTATTACAGTGTTCCCTTTGCATATGTAGGGCTTAAGGTTCAGGTGATTTATACCCAGAGCATGGTCAAGATCTATGCAAGGGGTAAGCAGATTGGGGTTCATGTGCGGAATGTGAATCAGTGAAAGTGCTTTTCCCCTATGATCGTTAGCTTTCGACAATAGCAGTAACCTGGCAAGTCTTGTGATGTGTAATAAATATTTATTCTGATCGCTTCGCTTGTAGCTCTTCCTAACCAAACTAAAACTTCCTGCGGTAAATTCTCTTTTTGCAGATGATTAGCTCCATACTTCATAGCGGCATTAACATTACCAATTAAATGCAAACTATCCGAAAGTTGTACCTTTTTAAGATAATCATATACTTCTAGTAGCGACAATGAGCGGGATTTTATGGCAGAATGTTTGGATATATAATGATAAACAAAGGTGAATTCTAATAACTTAGTTCTTAATGTCAGAAAAGATAATCACAAATATTGCACTGGACACATCCTTCATTGACGCGCAAAATTTTTTAGCGGGCAAGCTCCTTTGGTGACCTGGCTGACCTGGGGAGAAAAAATACGCTTCGATATATCTTATCGACATCGTTTACAGAGAAGTCATGGCAAGATTTGTTAAACGGGTAACCGAAGAGAAATCCAAAACAAAACAGGTTAAGAACACGATAGCAACCAGCAAAGGTGTGTTAACACTTTGGACGAGTATATATTAATTTACCATAATTTCCTGCGGCATCTAAATTCGGTTTAACAACGTAAGGTCTATTTGGTTTATAATCAGGGCTTCTGTACTTAGATGTTTGTTTTTGATTATTAAATGGCTTCTTACCATTATCGGTAAGTTCTTTTAAAAGTTTTTTCCTTCTTTTTTGATACTGTTGTTCCTTCGGTTTTGATGCATGTCCTGGAGATAATAATGCTGAAAGGCTACTAAAGGAATTTAACTTTTTCCCCTCCAATTTTTCCCAATCCAATTTAGAAGAGTTTGATTTCATATTTTTAAGCTAAGTGTCGCACTAATATAGGTTTATAAAGCTATGCTTACAACGATTAAGTCTTTTAGTGTAAAAGGCACAATCAAGTGCTTCAATTCAAAATAAACCACATTGGTATTATGTTACCACGTTCTTAAGGATAATTTGCTTTTTAACCTAGTGAGTTATGGCGATATAATTGGAAAGATTTCATTTTATTTGTCGCTTTACATCAATTTGGTCCTAGTGCTCTATACCTAAAGAGTGCTTTAAATAGTTTTCAAGATATCAAGGATCAAAAGATTGGATGATACAATTAAGACCGACTCAATTGATCGATCCCTAATCTCTTGATTTGAAGTTTAATGGGGGTTATTAGAATCTGCGATATTCTATGATATCACTTTTACAAAAAGGTATCAACGTGCTGGGTAAATTTGTGCCAGTTGAAATAATTCAGCTGTAAACTGATAGAAATGAAAATTGAGAAGAAAGAAAGTAAACGTGTAGTCGGGTATTTTGATCTTGTTGCCTTAGACCTACAACAACCCATTAAAAAATTAACAGAGAAGGAACGGTTGGATAAAAAACGCTTCTTTAACAATATGAATTCTGTCAACAACTCGACAAGAGATTAGCAAAAATAAAACGCCGGAGAGACCAAATCTACCGGCGTTTTATTAAATAACTCAACGGGAAGCTGCCGACTCAGACACCTCCATTGACTATCAAATGTATTTAAACAATGGATTCTGCACAACTGGACTTACAAACAAAATGTGGGTAAGTCCAGTTTCTTATACTAATTACCCTGTTTGTCCTCAACAGCTTTAAGTTTGACCTCGTATATGGCCCTTAACTTAAGAGCTTCTGTATAGATTGCCTCAGCTTGTTTTCGCTGGAAATCTTCGTTGTCCGTAGAATAGTAAACCTTAATCATTCCGCTAAGTCCTTTTACAGCAGCAGCCCTTTCTAGACCAAGCTTCGATGCAATCTCATAAACATCCTTTACGGCTTGGGCATTTGCAATTGGAGGATCTTTCACAAAACCTGTCTTGGAGATAGTTATTTTGTTCCTGGACTTCTCATTTTGTGTGATCGCATCTGAAAGACTCAATGTCCAATCCCCGAAATATGAAAACTGACTCTTAATAAAGTGATCAATATACCTAGGATCCGTTTCAGCCCCCACCAAACCCATAGCTTGTGACAGCTGTTTACTTATAGTAGATGCATTCTTAGCGCCTTCTCTATTCTTCAAAAGCCTTTTTTCTTCCCAATGCGGAATAATAGGAGTATCCCTAAAAGTATCTTTATTCATAAAGGATTCTACTATAGGTCTGAAAGGGCCCATTATAGAGCCTTCATCAAACGGGATCAGGACATTAAATATTGATTTTCCTGCTCCTTTGAACGCGTGATCATTCCCCATTACTTTACTGATCATTCTATCAATTGTAGAGCTGGGAAGTCCCAAATCAAACGGTTTAGGAATGGAGATCCATTTATCGCCAGTCATGGGAGTTCGAAAACTATATGTTAAGTCACGCATGTAAGCTGGGAGCTCTTCGTATTCTTTGTCATCACCCATTACATGCACCAGGGATCTTACAGCAAGTTGTGGTAAAACAGAATACATAGCTATTCTGGCAGCAAACCCAGCTGGATTTTCTTTGATAGCAAGTGCAGATCTTCTCAAACCCTGTATGCCGGCATTACTAAAAGGAATTAGCCTATTAATAACTTTCATGGCGTGTCCAGCTACAGCAAAATCCATAAGATCCCTCGCTTCGAATGCAGCTTGTAATCCGGCATTATAATCATCAAGACCGCTCTCCTTGGCTTTTTTGTAAGATGCTTTATATTCCGCAATCCTATTGACAGCTTCTCCTTTAGCAAGAAATTTCTCATACGAATCCCACCCTTTTGCTATATTTCTAGAATCTAAAACGAATCCTTTGCCAGATTCAGCGATTTCCGTTATGGTATCCTTTAATTGTTTAGCATAGGCTGTTTTGTTGATTAAGTAGTAACCGGCTTGGCTTCCACCGTACAATTCAAATAGTTCTTTGTCATTGAAATCATGTATTAGGTTCTTAATACCCGAACCTGATCTACTTAATATGGTCCTAGATAAAGTATCTCTTACAATATTCTTTGCAGCAAATACAGGGAAATGGGTAACGCTCCATCTAAGAATATCGCCAGGTACCGCTAATGCATTAACAAACGCATTTGGAGCAATGCCTCCCATGCCGGTAAGTGCTTCATAGATATCATCCGCAAACTGCCATGTTTGTTTTTCTCCTTTGACATATATGCTTTTAGCATTCTTTTCTCCCGGTGCAACCTTACGTGCAATCTTACTAAAATCTGCTGGCGTCCCGTCTCCCATTTGACGAATTGTAGAAAGAGGTTCAACAAAGCTCGCCATTACTTCATTCCTATCGGCTTCCCTAATAATGTCAGTTGTGTTTTTAATAAGAGACAAGTAAGGGTTTTGAATAGTGCCGGTGCCGCCCTTTGCTGTCTTGAATACATCTTTCGTAGAAGTAAGGCCACCTTTTGAATATTTGTTAATGAATTCTAATGGCTCCTCTGTTGGAGAAACCTCTTTAACCCGGGCCAATGAAACGTAATATTGGTTATCGAGTTTTATCTCTTCGTATTTATCTTGAGACAACCTTCCTTTCTGCACAGCATATCTAAGGCCCGCATCCGCATATTCACGGTACCGCCTTGCCGCATCTACAATTCGTGCGTGCTTGTCAGGGTCATTTACTTCCAGTTTTCTGAAATCAGACAGATGCAGCTCAGCAACATCTAAATCATTTTTTATCCCGGCTCCAACGCCTGTTAAGTCATTAGATC
Organism: Pedobacter sp.; assembly: GCA_025351765.1. Lineage (GTDB taxonomy): Bacteria > Bacteroidota > Bacteroidia > Sphingobacteriales > Sphingobacteriaceae > Pedobacter. The sequence goes on along the minus strand of JANXVH010000066.1, from coordinate 9,084 downwards.
TTTGAAATTTCACAGAGTATTCGATAGTCCGTTCCGCTACCAAATACTTAATCACCTCATCCATTTCTGATTTAATGCTTTTTTCCGAGGTGGTATCCAGTCCATCAAAAAGCCATTTAAGGTTCATTTTCTTACCATCGCTGGAAAGCATATACTCATTCTTTGCATCCACGAAACCAGAATCAAGCATCCTAGTAACCTTCCCATTTACACCCGCAAATAAGCGGGACATTGTTTCAAAGTTCTTTTCTGGCAGAATATCACTTATAGATTTATTCTCCATAATATACTCAAATGCTTTATTAGCGATCGTCATACTATTGACCATTTGCGCATTGAGTTTATCAAATGGACTAACATGGAATCCATTTTTATCCTTTGAAAAAGACCTCAGCCATTCTTTGATGCCTGGCTTCTTTGCCTCAAGGTCCTCGACATTGGCCATCACCTGTTCACCAGCCGTGGAGTTTGCAAATTCGATATAATCTTTGGAAAATTTAGCCAGCTCCGTCTTGGTCTGTTCATCAATAGTCTTCTCAAAATAATCAAATAGCTCAGGAGAAACCCTTTTTGCTTCTTTCGGATTGGCGACATAAGCACGGATAAACTCTGCAAGACCTTCATGTTGTAAATATTTTGCCTTCCCGGCGGCATCAATGCTTTGCGGAGGGTTAGAGCCCCCTCTATCGGAGTACCATTTTAATTCTATATCAATAGCATCTGTGATTTTACCCTTAATCGCAGTGCCGGCCGGCTTGTTTCCTAAAAGATTAAATCTATCGTCCGCCCAATGGCCAATTTCATGTATAGCTGTATCAAGGTCACCTGCATTCTTAATTTTTATAAGAGCATTGGATGGATTGTAAGTGCCCGCTGAATTTTTTCCTTCTGGTTTCGCGTATATAAGAGATACATCTAACCCATCCGTAAGGTCCTTAAGAATATGATTAAGCTTTTTACCACCAATTGTTGGCTGGGGAGTGACTTCTGGCTTTATACGTTCGGAAGTTAACGCTTTAACTCGGGCATGGCTGGCATGTTCTGTTGCAGCAGCGTCATCATTTAATTCTGACCTGTTAGAAGGGCGTTCAGTTATTGTGTTCGACTGCTTAGATAGCCGATCGATTTCTGCAATGCGGTTCCCATACTTTTCTGCGTGTTTTATTTCGAGTTCGGTAAAAGATTTTTGTTCATCAGGTGTAAACTTCGACTTATTGACAAATTTATCATAAAGACCAGCTGACTGGAGATCCTGACCAAATTCCATTTTGTGATTGTCTAAAAGAGCTTCTCTTTCTAAAGTTATTTCTGAAAGTTTACTGTCTTCAACAATTGAACCTTGCGGACCGGCTCCTTGATTTTTTTCAAGTTGTGCAGCTATATTTAATTCTTCTGCAGCCGTTAGTTTACCATCCAAAGGAAACATGTCGGTGCCAGCCTTAATTCCTTTGCGTGTAGCCAATCTGCCGTTGACGGCTTCGTTGTATTTTCCACCCTTGTCAGATAAATAGTACTTTCCATCAAAGTATTCAATGAACCCGTTTTCCTCAAGCTTTTCATATGTTCTTCTCAGAATAAGCGGCACTTCATTGACTTCAATATATGTGTCTAAAGGAATCTCACTTGCAGTACTGTCCTCTTCAGTAAAAAGCCTTTTACTTTTAAAGCCGCTATATAACGCTTGACCCTCGCTATCCTTTAATCCTAGCAATTTGGATACTTCTGTAGATGCAAGTTTCTGATTTGCTTTGATCTCTTTATTCGGACTGATCTCTGGTCCAGGCTTGAACGATGCTTCAAGGTCTTCTAAATCAAATCTGTCTTTACCAATCTCAATCGGTTCTTCTTCACCGAACATTTTAAAGAATTTGCCATCTTTTTCAAGGTATTCGAATTTGCCATTATCAACTACTTCTCGCATTTTGTCATTTCCCTGCTGCAGTTTAGCTTTTATCAAAACTTCCTCAGGAGATTCAATTCTAGATATAGAAGAATCTTGTAATTTTTTTCCATCTAAAAGATTTAAAGCTTGGTTTTCAAGGTTAGTTTTCCCCTCTATAAGTTCTAGAGCATCATTGAATTGCTTTTCATTAAATCCTTTTGGTAAACCGGAAACAATTTCAGCAAGTTGATCAATTTTACTTCTAGTCGCTTCTACTTCTGCAGGCTTCCATCCGTTGGCAATTGCGAGCTCAGACATATCTCTCTTCAAAAGCTCAATACCTTCGGGAGTACTATCAACTTTCAATTGCTCAATAACAGCATTTTTGATTGGCGATTTTTTTAGTAGCATTCCAGCTTGACCAATTGATCCGTATGCAGCAAAAATCGGAGCGTCTTCAGTGAGAATAGTTTTAATGCTCTGATAAAGGTTCTCAGGATCGGTGCTTAAATTTTCTTGACCACTTATTTCGTTACTTATTTTCTTTAAGCCATGGTCAATCGATGTTAAAGCAATAAGATCGTAGGATGTATTCTTATAGTTATTAGCAAGGGTTTTTAAGAATGGCAATCCCTTTTGCTTAATCTGTTCAGCAACTGCAATTGCACTAGTTTTAAAAGCCTGTGCCATGCTTTCGGATGTAATGGGAGCAGCAGAGTCAATCATTCCTTTTAGTGCGTTTAATGAAGCCTCTTTGGATGCCACACTTTTCAAAGCTGAAGGGAGAGTAGGAAATATTGAATGTGCCGTTAAAGACTTCATAAATATCATTTCAGCTATCCCTCTACCAATAACATAAGCATCATCAGCATGGTTATCAAATTTTTGGCCCTGTTGTTTTAATGCCCTCACTTCCCTGTCAGCATTTCCAATACCATTTGCCAGGAAAGATGCACCTCCAGTACTTTCAGATAGTGCTGCCGGAATAGCAAATTCTGCTAAGCCACCCACAGCACGCATAAAGGAATCTGAGCCATGATAATCTTTATTTAGGCCGAGATTAGTTTTCTTGTCCATTTTTTCCCAGGCATTAAAGTATTGAGTATTCTCTTCCTCGGTCATTGGCGTACCTCCAATTGCCCGATGCAATATTATTCCTGTTTCTAATAAGCCACGTAGGCCAGTGGTTGCCCCTTTAGCCAACTTTGCCGAGCCAAATGTAATGCCTAGGCCGACTCCAGACCAGTAACCGTCGCCGTGCTCCTTCTTCCATTCACTCTCTTGATCATTTATAATTTTGTTCTCTTTAATCTGCGTAGCAAGGTCTTCTTTATCCCTGGCTTGTTGTTTTAATTTTTCTTTCTGTGTAAAAACTGCCGGATCTTCATTATAAAGCGATTGAAGGTGCTCTTGACTGGCCAAAAGTCTTTTTAGTGGGTCTTTTTCATATACTGAATCTTTGCCGGTAAAGGAAAAATGAAATACGTTATCAGAGTTCTCTTCAGTTTGGTTTACTTCACTATGTGGACTTCTATTTATCGTAAAGGGATTGTTTTTAGGCATTATATGATCTAACATTGGATTTGATTGCTGAATAATCGTTTTATCCTGACCTGCAATCTCTGTTAAATTCTGAGAAACGGGCAACGCATCAGATGCAGCTGCCATTTCAGGTTTTTTAGTGATGGACAAATCATCAAAATCCTCGGCGGTATAGACCTTTTTAGGTGTGTTGGATACGGTCTTAGGCTTTGATTTAATTACAAATGGATTTTGCGGATCTTCAGTTAGCTCGTTCATAGTGATTTCGATTTTAATGCGTTTAATACTTCTGTAGGTTGATATAAAATACGCTTCCCGGCTTTGAAATATGGAATACTGTCATTCTTCTTAAGTTTATTTAAAGTGGTTTTACCAATTCCCAGGAAACTCAATAGCTCTTTTTGGTTTACCGGTTTTTCCTTTGTTGTGTCGGATACGTTCATAATGTCTTTTTGTTTAAAGTTCGAGTATTATGAACTTAGTAGCATAGGAACTTTTGTTCCTAATGCACCGCATAGAATTGTAAAAGGTTGCAATAGGCCAATTTAATGGAGCCATTACAGTATACACCAACAGAAAAATTTAGGGCACCCGATAATCTGAGTGAACGCTACCGACTTATCGAAATTACTTCTTAAGGTACTTTTCGAATCATGTAGATTGATAGATAGTAGTTTAATATTGGAAATTAACTTAATTTGAAAAAATTAAGATTTATGAAATATGTTCTCACAATCTTTGCAGCTCTCACCACAGTTTGCTGTCTCGCTCAACAAAGCAAATTCTATAACCGAATTGATTCATTTGCTGTAAAAAATGCTTTAGGATTAGATATTAGTATTATTGGCCGAATGGTTACGCTTGACGAAGGGGTGTACCATCCAGAAGGTGACTATTTAAGTTTTCTAATACCTCAAGAAAAGGAGTTCTGGGGGATTAAAACAAAGTATATATGGTATCAGTTCTCAAAAACCACTTTAACAAAACTATGCATAATTTTCAAAACGGATGAAGCGGCCGGCATACTTCCTGATATGATGGCAGAGTTTAGCGATTTCAGTGCAAAGGATCCTATAACAAAAAGCAGATACTGGCGGGGGAAGAATTACAATATTCAATTTACGATCATGGATGATAAGTATAGGGCACTGACGATAACACTCGCTAAGCAATGGCCAGTCTGGAAGGAAACTCAAATGCAAAAGGAATAGAAGCATATAAGAGCCAGTAACTTATCTGAAACATGTTTAGAGATTACTTTGGCCGTTCGGGCATCTTTATTCCCATAGCATATTCCAATTTCGTCAACTGCTCCGGTGTTGCCCTTACTATCGTTTTGGCTGCGATTGTCATTAACATTGCTTTCGCTCTTTGTTCTGGCGTCAATTTAATTGGTTCCATGACCAAACTCATTAATGCAATTTTCCTGCAGCATATTTATAAACTCTTCCAAAGGCCACTCGAATTTAACATCATCTTTACTGTCCTTGGTGATTGTTGTAGAGTTGAAATCTCCATAAAACCCTTCAATGAGATATAAATTAAGGTATATCATCCTCTCTGTTATTAAATCGAAAACGTGAATAAATAATGGTCCCATAACGACAGTTCAGTAATACAATATCGTAATTTCTTGATCCAATCAAAGCTGATTTAGAACGAACCCGGATATAATTAATTATATATACAAAAAGAAGACTATGAAACTTCTACAGGCTCTTTAGGACGCTCCAATGAATATTGTACCGTCTACGATAAGAATCTACCTAACGGTTTTTGATTCTATCCATGCCTCAACATCCCTCCGGGTGTATTGAACCTCTTTGGAGCCGCCTATAAAGATTAGGTGGCCCTTGGTTCTGGCTAGGCGTTGTATATGTGCGCTCTGTAGAAATTCAATATTAACGTCTTTGACAGTCAACATTGATTTTTTGTTGCTTATTGCCGTTCTTGAATCAAGCAATTCAAACAGCTGGTCTAACCGTTTGTTAATTCTTTCTTCGAAAGCATCCAGGTCTTTTTGGGTTGGTATATTTAATTCCATTTTATAACGGTAAAAAAAGGCCAGCTGAATGCCGGCCATGATTTTGTAAATATTAATTTAACAAGTCGAGAAGTTCGGGGTTGCTGATCGCATTTCCTAAGACCATTAAAGGAGTTTCATCGAATAAACTCAAAGGCGTATCAAAAAAGGCAATTTCGCCTGTTATATAGTAACTGCCATTGTAAAATTCAATAAGTCCATAAAGCACACTGCTTTCAAATTCGTCTGATAATGTATAAGTAACTACATCCCCAAGGAAAAGGGGGTTACCATCATTGAAATTAAATGGTGTTGATGGAACCTGAATACCGTTGATCTCGATTACTGTAGGAATAAAGAATTTAGTATTGATTACCCTAGGGTCAGCTGTGTCCAACGGTTTAGTAAAGAATACATTCTGTGTTAAGTAACTTTTGATTGTTTTTGACTCTGTTTGCATGTGAGTAAGTTTTATAATACAAGCCATGATCACCGCAAACAGAGACGGATATACCGTAAGTTATTGGACTTTCACCCTTATGCCAAGGCTTGTATTGGATTAAATATTTTGAGAAAGAGAACCCTCCATCTCTGTTTGCTGAAACAAAGGAATGGCATAAATTCATATATTCAAAATGTTGAAAATCAATATATTGCAATCACAATATTGTTAAAAATTACTCAATATTCATTTTTATAAAAACGCCAATTTGACAAAATAGGGCTGCTTTTGGGCATGTTTGTAACATCTATATAGACAAATCAATTTTTTTTATTCGTTATCGGATGTCCAATGTTTTTAAACCTGATAGGAGCGAACACAGGAGCGTAGCGGATGTAAAGCGGATAGCAGGACAGAACCGAAGTAGAAAGCACCGGAGAACCTTTCCAAATGATGTTAGTATACTTTTACCTATAGAGAGATAAACAATCCACTTCGGGCGAAGCCCGGTGCGAAGCACATAAGTAAACCTATATGAAGGCAACGCCCCAGGAGTATTGTAATTCGGATTAGGAAGTAACAAATTGTGTGTTTTTTGGATTTCTACGCACTTCGTCCATTTTTAAGTCAATATAAGCTGCCATTGATAACAATACCAGACGTCCATCAGGAGTTATTTTATATGTTTTACGGGGTTTCCAATGAATACCTATTCCCGTTTCATGCTTCGTTGGCTTCATTGAGAATGTGATATAGCCTGCAGCAACTAACCTCTGTAGACTTCGATTCATAGTAAGTCTTCCACCCCCAAGGAATTTATAAAGGTGGTATTCAACATGAGACCCTCTAAGCGATAGTATTTGTAAAACCGTGATATCAACCCGATAACTATTTAGATGGTCACACGCATAGCCTAACGCACCAAGGAACGCAGCTTTTTTAGCAGTCATGAATACCACTGTTCTATAATCTTGTATCATATATATTATTCTTGTTCCGATTGATCGCTTACTGTATGTGTATGCCTGCTAATATCAGTTCATAAAAATCTTACTTAACAAAATTCAAATCACTGTTTAAATCTATCTGAATACCGATTCGCACACGGTGGAGATAAACTAGATATTACACAATGGTGCTCTATATGGTGCCTGTATTATCGCTTACTATATATACCAGGCTTTTAACATCAAAGAAGCACGATATTTTAATTCTTGTAATCCCCAGAGGATTGAATATTCATTCTATTTATAACCAACACCTACCTCACTATCTAACTATTGATATCTTGATACCCGCTAATTCATCATGGATCCCTAATTCTTGACCCACCCCGTCCCGAAAAATGCGTTTCCGTTAATGTTTCGATACCCCCCCTTAATATATGGTAACTGTATGAAACCACCTGGATAAAATAATTCTGAGCACCCACCCCGTTGAGTATTTCATGAAACCATCTTACACCTAAAATAATATCGCAAGCACATCATCTAAAATTTTTTTAAAAATTATTTGTAATAGAGACTAATGCGCATGTTCAATAACTTGACAGCTTCAAGTTCGTAATCAGTCGAACGATAATGATATTTTCTTGCGAAGAAAAAACCACCATAAAAGCCAATGGATCTGAAAAATCGGTTTATCTTCTTACCGAAAGTAGTGAGATACAGTCCATGATCATCTTGCAAAAGATCATCAACATCATTATCACATCTAAATTTCATTGCTTCCAACCATTCAGCATAAGTAACTATGCCATTTACAATCAATTTGTAAGGAGTCGGTCCGCGCCTGCTTGCAGGATTGGCATCATAGAGGTCGGACGCTTCGTCCATAGTAAAGGGGTTCTTTTTCATTGTAATTGGTTTAAAAGATGTTAGATGGGCATATACTATTGTTAAGCTCATTAGTTTCTTGGAAGTCAGAAAACTTCATTAATGAGCCATTGAATTTCAGTTCAACTGTATCGCAGGTTCCATTTCTATTTTTACCAAAGATCAATTCGGTTACGCCAGAAGTAGACTTACCCTCTTCATCTACTAAGACCCCATAGTATTCTGGACGATAAAGGAAAATGACCTGGTCCGCATCTTGTTCAATTGATCCAGATTCGCGTAAGTCTGATAACATTGGTCTTTTGCCGTTAAGGCCGGGTCTGCTCTCTACGGCTCGACTTAATTGAGATAATGCAATTACAGGCACCTCAAGTTCTTTAGCAATCATTTTTAGGCCACGGCTTATTTTACCGATTTCTTGTTCTCTATTACTGTTCGATTTATCCTTTCCGCCCTCCATTAACTGAAGGTAATCCACAATGATCAAGCCTATATTGTAACGCTCCATCATGCGTATAGCTTTGGATTTTAATGCCTGTATGGTTAAACCAGGAGTATCGTCGATGTGTATCTCTGAGTTTATAAGCCCATGAATTTTGCTGTGTATCTGCTGCCAATCATAATCAGCTAGGTTCCGTTTCTTTATTTTGTCCTGGAAAACACCAGACTCACTCGATATCATTCTATCAACTAATTGATCACTGCTCATTTCAAGAGAGAAAATTCCTACAGGCACACCATGTTTCAGAGCGGCATGCTTTGCTGTTTCCATTGCTAGGGCTGTTTTACCCATTGCTGGACGTGCAGCAAGAATAATAAGATCTGTTTTCTGCCAACCGCCGGTAAACTTATCAAGGGTGTCATAGCCAGTGCCTATACCAGTTAATTCACCCGTATTTTCTACCTCATAAGCTTTTAAACGCCTTTTGATAATTTCATCAATCTTGACATCAGTTCGGCCATAAGTATTTTTGACGCTGTCAAATATTTGGCTTTGATGATATTCAACCAGGTCAAATACGTCATTTGAAGGATCATAGGCCTGCTCTATTGTTCTGCCGCAAACACGGATCAACTCTCGTTGAATGTACATCTGGTGTATTATTCTAGCATGATCAATAATATTTGCAGAATTGGATACCCGGGAAGTAAGGTCAGCGACAAAGAATGCTCCTCCAACCTCGTCCAGTTTCCCAGCCTTCCTTAGTTCTGCCACAACCGTCATTATGTCGATAGCTGCTGATTTTACAGATAAAGTGGTTATAGCTCTGAAGACCTCTTTGTGCTGCATCGAATAAAAGCTTTCTGTATTAATAATATCTGAAATCCTATTAAATGCTGTGCTTTCGATTAGGATAGC
>JANXVH010000062.1 GCA_025351765.1 Pedobacter sp. | reverse complement strand
CAGTCCGAAATACCTAGACTGGCCTATCCTATTAAATAATATTTTCATTTTTTATAAATAATTGCTTTTTAGTAATTGTTGTACTTGTCATTATTTTCTTGTAATTATTTTCTTGTCATTTCGACCTTCGGAGAAATCTCTCTTTGGAGAACCCGGTTTCGCATACCTCTTGTCATTTCGACCTTCGGAGAAATCTCTCTTTGGAGAACCCGGTTTCGCATACCTCTTGTCATTTCGACCTTCAGAGAAATCTCTTGCCATTTCGCTAATAGATGTCTCATGCTTCGACATGACAAAATGGGATAAAAAGGGTACTGCCAGCCGGCAGCACCCTCAGCTAATCTACTTACAGCACCCTCGGTTAATTAATGCTGATGCCACAGTTCCGTGGTCAACTCCAATTCTGTAATCAATCCAATTACAGTACAGTTGTCAATCCGAGATACTTGGTGTTCGATACCAATTCCGGTGTTTTTGTAGAGCTGAAAGCTGCATACACATGAACCTGGTCGCCGCTAAACTCTGCCGGTACACTCATGGTATATGCATTTGCCGATCTTGCAACTACATTTTTTACAGTAACAAACTCATACAATCCCGGATGAAATATCATGATTGAAATCACGTCTGTATCATCCTGATTCTCGTCATCACTTCCAAAGTTGACCCACGAAAAGTCTAACTCTGCTGCGGTAGCACTTAACACTGCCATGCTCCAAGGCAACCTTAGCTTACCCTGGCTAAAAGCCACTTTAGCATAGTTGAGGGTAAAGTTTGGCGACGTGCCGATTACCGCCTCCTTTAAGTGGAAAGACACAGCAATATTCATTGGCGTGTCTTTCTCGCTCAAACTTTTGTAGCCGACATTGATCAAGCCTTTAAACCAGCTGCAGAAACCGGTTACCAGCGCAAACTTGATCCGCTGATCACTCTGTTTCTGGGTTGGTGCCTTACCGCTAATGCGTGGTAAGCCTTTGATAATGTCTAATGTGCGCCAGTAAGAACCTATTACTGAACCTGCTTTGTTTCTGAATCCACCAAGGATTCCACCTCTAATGATTCCCATTTTTTCTAAGTATTAAAAATTTATAAATCTGTTAATTCGCAATGCTGATCATCTACTTAGCGGCTTACCTTCCCGGGTGTAAACCATTGATGCTGTGTCAAACATTACGATACAAATAGAAGAAAAATTTAAAACCCGTGGTAGGGCAGAGGGGGCATGCCCCCCATGAAAAAAACCTCATAATCGAGGTTTAATTGGGTGTGAAGTAAGAAATAAAATAATGAAAATAGGTATTCTTATTTAGATCAGGATCGCATAGAATAAAAAAAATCTACAGTCATCCATAAATGATATTGGAATTTATCGAAGAGATGAAGAGCTGAAATTACTTAATAGTTGCAGAGAAAAAACAGGTAGATCTAAGGCAAATAGAGCAGTCTTTTATGTAAGCGATAAGATGAAAAATTTCTTTGTAATTTTGCAATATGAGCAATCAGGACACAAGAAAAGACCCTAAAAATTGGTTAACTTTTTCTAACATTAGTACAACGCTACTTGTACTCCTCATGCTCGCCATGTTTTTTAGTCCAGAAGCTAAAGGTTTATTGATTCAGGGATTAATGAAAGTGGGCTTCTTTCAACCAGACATGCCGCAAATCTCCAAGCAGAATGCAACTTCAGTTCCTGGGCAGCAGGTGTTATTTACAGATGTAAAAGGAAAAACGATCACATTGGCCGATCAGAAAGGGAAAGTGGTGTTTATGAATTTCTGGGCTAGCTGGTGTCCTCCTTGCATTGCCGAAATGCCATCTATTAGTAGCTTGTATGCAAAGTATAAAGACCACAAAAACGTAATTTTTATCCTGGTAGATGTTGATGGAAATATAAATGCCTCAACCGCATTCTTGAATAAGAAAAATTTTACCCTACCGGTATATATCTCCGCCAGTGAAATTCCAAAAGAATACTTTTCGGGATCAATGCCTACTACCGTAATTTTAGATAAGGCAGGGAACATAGCCTTCCATCACGTAGGAGGAGCCGATTATACAAATCCTGAAGTATCCTCATTTATTGATAAGCTCGCGAAATGACCCGATAAAATTTTATCAACCTAAAATTGTTAATCGATTATGCCATCTCATAAATGGCATAATCGATAATCAGGATGCTCCTCAATCCCCTTTATACTCAAAATGCCGCATCAATCAGTTTAATCATTTTTATCAATGACGCCTTAGTCTGTACGGCAGTACTATGTACGGGCTCCCGATATTTTCTGTAAAAACTATCTCCCGATATTCCATTTGAACCCGTTCTTGGGGTGGTAAGAATACTCGCCAAAAAGCGGGTAAGTTCTGTCTTAACTCCAGCTTCTATTACTCCAGCCTCAATCATCAGCCTAAAGAAATAAGCCAGGAGATCTACACTGTTTAAACTTAGTATTTTGTAATTGGCAGTTGGGACAGAAGGCGGGGCAGGTGCTGTATCGGCCGACTGGTATTGAACCGGCGCCGGCTGCGGGCTTTCCGCAGGTTTGGTTTTTTTATTTGCCTGAATCTTTCTTTCCAAGAAGAAAATCTCTGCGTTTGTAAATTCATACATCAACATAGCGGTCGTTTTTTTGTTGGCATCAAACTGGATCTTTTTCTTGCGGAAGGGCGCGCGCTTAAATTGCTGTAGATAATGCTGCAATTGATAACCACGGGATTTCTCGCAAGTTATCGCTGCGACTTGGGCTTTAATTCTTTCCTGGTAATAATCGATAAAGCCCGCATAATTGAAATTCATGGAATACAACAGGTTCAGCAAATGACTCTCCAAATGCGTGTTTTTTTCTGCCAATAACTCTATAATCGCTTCCTGAAAATTGCGCAGGTAACTCATCCGCTCGTAACTGCAGCGTTTGGCTTTGGAGATGTCCTCCATTACTTTTAAAATTACTTTTTGAAGTTGAGGGTCTATTGCAAGCTTTTTGAAATCAGCCGCTATTTTATTTTTTTGTTGCTCAATTTCTACCAATGCCTTGGTTAATCGCAATTCCGGCAAGCTTAATTCAGCTGCGCTGTAATTGGCGTAATCGTATTCAATTTTGTCAAGTATCTCCATTATCGTATTGCCGGTTTTCAACTTCAAATCGTCTACACCTTTTATTGGATTATCTACTTTACCTAATGCATTAAGTAAAGTGCCACATTCTGCCTGTAGTGCGCCAATACGCTTTCTGGGCGGATAACCAGTAAAGCTTAGGTTTATCACCCATTCCATATGGTCTATTAATTCACCTTTTAAGGCTGGTAAAAGTTCAGTCCAGTGTTCCATTTCCAAAAAGGAAAGCGTGTGTAGTTGTGGGTTCATGTCATTAATAATGAGTTTTCTTAGTAATTGTATTTTCATGATGGTTAAGGATTAAGTCTACCTAAATACTGGCTGTTAGAGATTTTTTTTCTGTCTATTGAGGTAATACCCATGTAAATGTCTAGAGACTTACCGATCAGGTAATCGTTAAATTTGTAGGTGTAAGTTTCTGCGCTTCGGTTAACGCCACCTATAAAGCCATCAGCCAATTGATTCTCCCTGTCATAAAGCACCACCAGGAGCTGATCATTGTACTTGGTTCCCTTTCTACTGTTTTTGGACCATGTTATGGTTACCGTGTTTTCTGAAGGAAAGCTTATAACAGGGTTAAGTACCATAGGCAATTTGCCCTTAGAGATCACCATGTTTTCGGGTGCAATGCGCAGGTCTGGATAGGTGCCGCTAAAAACGGTGTTGTAAACCTGGGAGAAAGCTGCAGACACCGTAGTTTGTTGGGCAGCCATGTGCAAATAGCCAACGCTTATAAAAGGGTGGAAGGGAACAAGCCAATTGTTAACGGTAGCCATCTTTTTTTCGTTTGCAATGCGGGCGGGTGATCGTTCTCCCTTATATTGCCTCGGTTTGTTTTCCCTAACATAGGGAATGCCCTTCCAGACACCTCCAGTTAGGTTTCCTAATTTTCCTGAAATGGGACCATAAATCCCTGAATTTAATTTAGCCATGACGTTTTTGTTTATGATTTATATTCTTGTTTGTAAAATTTAAATAGCCTTTGCAGGTGTATTATATAATCGTTTTATATGGTTGGTACACCAAAAAGGGTTTTAAAAGGGTTTCATAGGGGTTAAATAGGACTTTACCTCCTTCTCAACTCCT
>JANXVH010000060.1 GCA_025351765.1 Pedobacter sp. | reverse complement strand
TTGACGAAAAAACGTTACCACTGCCCGGCGTAAGTATCAATATCAAAAATACTACAAAGGGAATTTCTACCGATGCTAATGGGAATTACAGCATCATAGTGCCAGATGGTAATTCAATTTTAACATTTTCTATGGTTGGTTTTCAGGATATAGATGTTAAAGTTGGCACCCAAACTACTATTAATTTAATTATGCATGTGCAACCACTTGCTTTAGATGAGGTTGTAGTAATTGGTTATGGTACACAACGGCGTGAAGATTTAAACGGTTCAATATCATCTGTAAAAGCCGCAGATATTGAAGGTATTCCCCAATCTAGTGTAGATCAACTGTTACAGGGTAAAGCCGCTGGTGTAACCGTAACACAAAATTCTGGCGCACCGGGTAGTCAAACTTCTGTACACATCCGTGGGATTGCAAGTTTTGGCTCTGCAGAGCCGTTGTACGTAATTGATGGAGTTGAGGTTGCGGGAGCCGCAAATACAAATGGTAATCCATCTTTCAGTCAATCAGGGAATGCGCCTCCAAGTCCATTGTCATTGCTTAATCCAAATGATATTGAATCAATAGATATTCTCAAGGATGCGTCCTCCGCCGCAATTTATGGAAATAGGGCTGCAAATGGTGTAATTATTATCACTACAAAAAAAGGTAAAATGGGGAGTGCCAGAATTAATTATGACGGTTACTCTGGGCTTCAACAAGGTCAAAAATTCTTAAAATTAATGAATTTGACGCAGTATGCTAAGCTTCAAAATTCATTGGCTGATGCTTATGGTACCGCGAGAAGAGACGAATTGGCTAATCCAGATCTTTTTGGAGAGGGAACAGATTGGCAGGATGCGATTTTTCGTACTGCTGGGATGCAAAGTCACCAGTTATCTGTTTCAGGAGGCAAAGAAGGTTTAAGTTATTACCTATCAGGAGGCTATTTTGATCAAGATGGTATTGCTATTGGATCTGCTTTTAAACGCCTATCTTTTCGTTCCAATTTAGATTTACAAGTAAAACCTTGGGCAAAGGTTGGACTAATCGTTGCTGGAAGTCGTGCGATAGAAAATCAGATCTATAGCAATCAGGGAGGGATTATTTATAATGCACTTTTACAATCTCCGGAGGTTCCCATTTATAATTCTGACGGTTCTTACGCTGGGCCACCAGAGACACCAGATGCCATTTCCGGACTGATCAACCCGGTACAACAGGCATTAAGTATTTACAATAGGTTGGAAAGAAATAATGTGAACGCCAACCTGTATAACGAAATTAAGTTCCTAAAAGATTTTACACTTCGCTCTGAAGTAGGTGGAGATTTCAATTTTTCGGATAGTAAAGTATTTAATCCGAGTTATGCTTATGGTCGTTTTAGAAATCCCATTGCGATTTTACGTGAGCAAACGGGCTCAAGTACTTATTGGAACTGGAAAGAGTACCTTACCTATAAACATATGTTTGGTGAAAAGAACGACCTAACGGCCTTATTGGGTTATCAGGTAAATTCTAATTACTACAAAAACGCACAATCTACGATTTCAGATTTCTTGGTAAATAATTTGGGGGATGAAGCTCCAACACTTAATTTAGGGAGCGCCAGCACAGCGATAGTAAGTGAACAAAAAGCTGCTCCTCATAATCTAGAGTCTATTTTTGCCAGAACAATTTATAGCTACAACAAAAAATATAGCATTACAGCAACATTGCGATCTGATGTTTCTTCCAATTTTGCCGAAGCCCATCGCAGAGGATATTTTCCTTCATTCGCTGCTTCATGGAGGTTGTCAGATGAGCCGTTTATGAAAAATATCAAGTCTGTTGCAAATGAAATGAAAATAAGAATTGGCTATGGAACGGTTGGAAATGAGGCTATTCCAGCCTATGCGTTTGGCTCTAAATTAACTTCTAGTATTAGCGGATTAGGAACGGGCTTTTTGTTGGACAGGATTGCTAATCGAGATTTACAGTGGGAACACCATGAGGAGTATAATATTGGTATGGATCTTGGTTTGATTAACAACAGATTTAGGATTACTTTCGATTATTTCGAAAGGAAATCAGAAAAATTCTTGTTTCAATCGCCTTTACCGGGGTATGTTGTTGGCGGTTCGATTTCTTATGGTGGCATCAGTCCGCCGTTTGTTAATGCAGGCGGAATTACCAATAATGGATTTGATTTCACCATTAACTCAGATAATATCACCAGTAAAAATTTCAAGTGGAATACCGCTTTAATTTTTTCTAAATACAACAATAAAGTAACTTCTCTGGCTAACGGATTACCATATATCATCCAAACTTATGGATCAACAGCTATTCCAATTACGAGAACAACGGTTGGGGGTCCTTTAGGCGAGTTTTATGGTTATAAAGTGAAAGGGATTTTTAAAACAGAACAACAATTGAGAACTGCACCAATTCAATTCGGGAATCCAGTTTCAAATGACCCAACTAAGGGCGCAAGGCGTACTTGGCTTGGTGATGTGCAATACCAGGATTTAAATGGAGATAATGTGATTGATGCCAAGGATCAAGGAAGTCTGGGGAGTCCACAACCTAAGTTTACCTTTGGCCTAACCAATAATTTTAGCTACAAGGGGTTTAACTTAAGTCTTTTTCTTCAGGGTTCTTATGGTGGTAAAATATTGAGCATGGCGAATCGCATTCTTACTGGTATGACATCACTTTATCAAAACCAACTGGCCTCACAAGCAGATTTTTGGACACCGCAAAATCCAAATTCCAATGTACCTGCACCTAAAGCTTCATCAGATAACAGCAACATCATTATCTCAGATCGATATATTTTTAATGGATCTTATCTGAGAATCCAAAACGTGAACCTGGGCTATACATTTACTTCAGATTTAATCAAAAAAGTTAAGCTGAGTAGATTAAAAGTATATAGCAGCATTCAAAATTTGTACACCTTCACAAGCTATGATGGTTATGATCCGGAAATCGGTTTGCAGAATCAAAATCCATTATATTCTAATGTAGATGCAGGAAGATATCCTTCAGCTAGAGTATTCACATTTGGTATTAACGCAGAATTTTAAATATATGAAAAAGAGTCAAATTAAAAATCACAGCCTCTTTTTTGGACTGGTTATGATGTTGATCATTGCTGGTTGTAAAAAAGATTTTTTCAATCAGGCACCACAGGATGCCATCACAGTTGATAATTATTACGCAACAGCGGATCAAGTAAAAAACAGTACCAATGCATTATACAATAGGGTTTGGTTCTATTGGAATAATTTTGCATCATATGCTATCGGCGAAATTGCTAGTGGAAATGGCCGAACTTATGCCTCTAGCGTGGTCAGTTTTGTAACTTTAACTGCAACGGCTGATAATACTGAAGTAATTAATTCGTGGAATGGTATGTACACCATCGTTGCTCAATCAAATGCACTCATTAACACCTTACCGTTAAAAGTTCCAGCAACTGTTTCAAGACCTGTGCTCAACAATGCATTGGGAGAAGCCCACTATATGCGCGGCTTGGCTTATTTCTATTTGGTGAGATTATTTGGAAACGTCCCGATCGTAGAAAATAGCCTGGAGTTGGCAACAGATTTTAAAGTGAACACCAATCCTGTAACGGACGTTTATAAATTCATTATCAACGACCTTAAGTTTGCCGAAGCTAATTGTACAGTAATGAAACGTAGTGGGAATTCTATTGCACAGGGACACATTTCAAGTGGTTCGGCAAGTGCGATGTTGGCCAAAGTTTACCTCAATATGCAAGATTATGCAAATGCCCGTTTATATGCCGAAAAAGTAATTAATAGTGGAGAGTTTAAGTTGTATGGGATTGATGTTGCCGGAAAAACCTATCACGATTTATTCCTAACCACTAATAATAATAATGAAGAATCTGTTGTTGCCATGCAGTGGGTGGGGGGTGCTCCTTATGGGAGTGGAAATACATTGCAATCTTCATTTGCAACCAATTCCCTCATTACCGGAACCGGTGATGGTTATGGGGCAATGAGTATTACGCTTGATCTTTTATCTGCCTATGATCCCGCAGATAAAAGGAAACATAGCACCGTAATGCAAAAAGGTGACGTTTATCCAGAATTAAATATTGTTGGCGGTGGATTGACCATTCCAGCAACATGGGGCTTTGGAAACACGGGTGGTGGCGTTAAAAAATATGTAGTTGGAACTCCTGCGGATAATGGAGGGAAAGGCGCAATGCAATCTACTGCAAACAATACTTATATCCAGCGGTATGCAGATGTACTCTTGATAGAGGCAGAGGCTGTTTTAGGTAGTTCTGCGTCTACATCAGATCCGGCCGCATTGGTGCCTTTTAATAAAATTAGAAGTAGAGCCGGTTTGCAAGAAAAGTCGGCTGTTACCAAACTGGATATTCTGAAGGAAAGAAGACTCGAATTTGCAATTGAATTTGATTATTGGTTTGACCTCTGTAGGTTTGATGGATTTAACGTAAAAACACATCCGCTTGCTCGTGCCATTATTAATGCCCAGGATAGGGGGGTAACAGGTTTGAAGCTCAACCTCAATTCAACGGATGATATGTTTTTATTGCCTTATCCAACTATCGAGGTAGCAGCCAATCCGAAATTAAAAGAAGCACCGGTTCCTTATGTATTTAAATAATAAAATTTAAAAAAATGAAAAGACATACACTTAAATATTGGACAAGGGTTTCGGTTTCTATAGTTGCTATTGCAATGCTACTGATTGTATCCTGTAAAAAAACTGAGAATAAAGGGCTGAACGCGGCACCCATTGTAGAAAGAGTACGCACTTTGGCAAAACTAGATACCAGTTATAAGGAGATTAAGGTAAACCTAGATTCCAATCGCTATGCTAACGTGATCAGCAAAGTGTCGCTAGACCAAACCGTAACTGGAGCAAAATGGAATGCACAGTACATGTTGGTGGGACAAAACCTACTGACAACCTTATCCATCAAATTGAATGGCGTTGCGTTGTTTTTTAATCCTGCTTTTGTAACAGACACCAGGATCATTTTTACTGTTGGAGCTGACGTTCCTTATGGTGCTTCGCAGACCAACAAGCTAACCGTAACTACAAAATATGGTACTGTTGATTTCGACTTCCCAATGCTGCAGCCCTTTCCGGTGATTAATGCTGTTAGTCCGCTACTTGGTGAGGTGGGAAATACGGTAACCATTACCGGACAGTACTTCGAAAACTTAAAAACCGTGAAGTTTGGTACAGTGTTGGCCGATATAGTAGGCACGCCCACGAATACTGAGATAAAAGTAAAAATTCCATCAGGTGTAACACAGGCCAATATTTTAGTGAGCACTGCAGGAGGGTCAGTAACCTCAGTTAATTCTTTTTTTGCGTTTAAAAAGTTATTGTATCAAGATGCATGGTCGTCAGATATGACTTCTTATGGAGGTTGGGGCGGAACTGGCGACATCAACAATGCAACAGGTGGTTTGAGGGGAACAAGATCAATTAAGTTTAATTATACAGGTTATGATTGCCCATTGCAATTTGTTTACACCGGAACTACTTTACCCTTGAGCAATTTTACCTCACTCAAACTTTCCATTTATGGTGGTCCAGGATCTGCAGGTAAATTGGTAAAGGTACAATTGAATGGGGTTTCCAGTATATCTGCTCCGCTAATCTTAACTGAAGGTACATTTACAGATTATGTAATTCCATTATCTACGTTTACCGGACAGGTTAATTTTACTAAAATTTGGGTGGTAGAAGGCAGTAATAGCAAAGCACCTATTTATATTGATGAAATAGGCTTCCTATAAGCGAAAGAATTAAGATCATGAAGAAATATCTAAGATTTCTGCTTATTCAGAACAATGGGATTACCTTAATAATTAGATGAATACTAAACTTTTAAATCAATAATCATGAATAAAATATATATATTGAAAATTAGAGCAATCATGTTACCATCGATGCTTACAATTTTAGTTTTACTTGGCGCATGCAAGAAAACTAAAATTTATAGCGATGAAATTCCTGTTGAAGTACCTAAGGCAGTTAATTATGAGTTGGTATGGTCTGACGAGTTTGATGGAACCTCTTTAAATATGACCAACTGGAACTATGACGTAGGTTATGGTACATGGGGGAATGTAGAACAAGAAAATTACCAGATTCCAAATGTGAGTGTAGCTGATGGAAACCTCCAGATTACGGCAAAAAAGGAAAAAATTGGTACGACACCGAGTAACTATACTTCAGGTAGAATAAATACCTTAAACAAAAGAGAATATACTTACGGCAAGATTGAAGCAAAAATGAAACTGCCTAAAAGCCAAGGTTTATGGTCGGCTTTTTGGTTATTAGGCGTGAACATGCGTGCAAGAGGTACTACTCCTGGCGTAAGCTGGCCTGCCTGTGGTGAAATTGATATTATGGAGACCATAAATACAGAACTTTGGACATCCGCTGCTGCACATTGGGCAACACCAAATGGTTCGCATACCAGTTCTGGTAATAAATTAAATATTGCACAAAACGAATGGCACGTGTATAGCATCGAATGGAGTAAAGAAACCATAAAATGGTACGTTGACGGTAGGTTTTATAATGGAATTTGGATTAAAGATGGCGCAGGGAGCACTAGTGAATTCCATTTGCCTTTTAACATCATCCTAAACTTGGCAGTAGGTGGCGAATGGCCCGGTCAGGTGATCGACGAAACAAAATTGCCTTCAACAATGTTGGTTGACTATGTGCGGGTTTATCAAGAGAAAAAATAAATGAAACTAATAACGCTTATTTTCCTGTTTTTTGTTTGCTTTTCTGTGCAAGGGCAAAGTGGTTTTAAATGGCCGAAAGGAAAAAAATCAGCCATCATCCTTACTTATGATGATGCGCTGGTTTCACAGTTGGACAATGCCGTGCCGCAATTAAAGAAATTTAAACTCAATGGGACTTTCTTTTTAGACGGTCGAATTAGACAAGAACAGCAAGTGCAGTGGAGCGATGTAGCAAAAGCTGGTAACGAATTGGCCAACCATAGCTATTATCACCCTTGTAGCCAAGCAAGTTATAAAGCCAATCATTATGCTGAAGATTACACGGTAGAATCAATGGTTTCAGAAATTGGCGATATGAATAAACTATTGGAAAAGCTAAATGGTAAGAAAACAAGAACCTATGCTTACCCTTGTGGCAAATCTTTAGCAGGTGGAAAGGATTATACAACGCGTCTCGCCAGCTCGGGGTTCATAAAATATGCTAGATCCGGAAGTGACCGGAACTCTACGATTGTAACCGATTTTAAAAAACTTAATTTTTTTAAAGTGCCAAGTTGGGGATTGGCAGCTAAAACAAATTCAGATGAGCTAATCGCTTTGGTGAAAGAAAACCAACAAAAAAAAGGTATGGCAGTTTTTATGTTTCATGGCGTTGGCGGCGATTATATTGATGTAAGTGCCGAAGCTCACGAAGAGTTGCTGAAATATTTGTCATCCCATCCAGATATATGGGTGGGAACATTTCAGCAGATACTTGATTATGTAAAGAATCAAAATAGCGTTAAATAGAGTTTTTGTCTATCGAGGTATAACCTTCGCCAAACTGTTTAATGGTATAGAGTCCATATTTATCCTTCGCCTGCACGACTAATTACTAGGTAATGATGATATGGTTCACCTGTAGCACTAATAGCGGGTTTGGAGCAGGTAAATAGGGCATTTGGTGCGGTAAGGGGTATGCTGAGTGCTACAATGTACCTACTTACCTGCACCAAACCCCCTAGGAACCCCGTAGGTGCTAAGATATATTCAGTTAAAACCCACTTCCAACAGGGTTTTAAAAAATTTGACATTACAACAGGTGAATTTGAGCGGTAATTATAGTACAAAAACAGGCAATAAATGACATGTAAAAACACTCCATTCGGAAATACAAAAAATATAGTTAACATACTGTAAGTCAATACTTTTAATTTTAATAAATCTGTAATTTTATTTGAAAATGTCGACTATTTTTCTTACATTTGTACCTGTAACAAAACAAGCTTTTATAAGCCACGATTATAACAATCTGTTGGTTAAGTCCGAATAATTTGTTGGTACCCGGAACGCGCTCCGCCATCGCTGATCAGCTAAAAATAATAGGCATTGCACCCGTTTCAATATTTTAATTAGTCGACATATTAGATTTAATCTGCCAGCTGTGATAGCAGGCAGCAGAAGTTCATTGACGTATTAAAAGCCATTAGGGCTTTAAATTAAATTCATTATCAGCAAGATTATACTACAAGAAACCCATCGCACTTGAACGATAAATGCTTTTCAGCAGGGGATAAGTGTTCTCTTTTACGTATGCAGCTGAGCTACAGGTTTTGTTCGGCTGGTATTTAGAAGGTTTTTGATTAAGTACTCACCGGTATATGAGTACTCAAAACAAACAAGAGATAAAAGTCCTTTGATGAGCTATAATTTAATATATTAGCCTTGCAAAACCAGCAATTCTATGGCTCGAATACCATTACTTACAGCTGCATGTTTATGGCTGGTATAACAGAGTTGGCTGCAACGGTGTTAAGCGGTAATAGCCGATGACAAGAAATCAGTTAATAGAATAAATCTGAAAGATTATTTTTAAAACAAAAAACCATATGCTGACAAACGTAAACCCAAAAATGCCAATGCGGAACAAGACCGCAACAAAAGATTTTTATGTAAACAAATTAGGATTTAAAAACGTTGGAAGTTCTGACTATGATGGCTATTTGATGGTTGAAAAAGACAATATAGAAATCCATTTTTTTGAATTTAAAGAAATTGATCATAAGGAAAACTATTCAGGGGTCTACATCCGAACTAGTGACATTGACAATTTGTATCAATCACTGTTGGACAATAAAATAAGCATACACCCGAATGGAGCATTAGAAACAAAACCTTGGGGACAAAAGGAATTTGCATTGCTTGACCCAGATAACAATCTGCTGACTTTCGGACAGAGTACATAATCCCTATTTACTGACCCGTTTTGCCTTACTCACCGAAATCACTCACCAAAGTTTTGTGAATTCATGCGATTTTTGGCAATTCCCTAAAAGCAAAAACCCTGCTAATCGTGCGATTGCAGGGTTTTATACGTTTTGATAGTCTTTGGTGTGATCCCGCTGGGATTTACACCTAGTGTAAAAATCAACGTTTGCAATATCTTAGAGTGGCTTTGAAATTCGAACTCCCCGAATAACGCACCTTTTTTTTAATAGAGAATAGCTGCAAATGCTATATGTAAATATACCAATTTATATAATGCAACACAAGTTTCAAATCATATTTTAGAAAATCCACTAAATAGTAGATTTATCGTTCTATAGCCAAATTTATTAAAGGTTGCACCGTTCTACCTGGATTTTTTTCTAGCCTTAGAGAAACATAGAGATGTTAACAAGTTAGCGGTGAAGGACGAATATAATATCCTAAAATGTAGATATATTTGCATAAAATGCTAAGTTCCATGAATAGAAAAGCGATGAATCGCCTTAAGGCTGTTTTAGCAGACAAAGGAAAAACCAACAAGTGGTTAGCTGAAGAATTGGGCAAAAACGAAACTACTATTTCTCGCTGGTGTACGAATGAAGTACAACCTTCATTGGGAACTCTATATAGGTTAGCTGAAATTTTAGATGTAAAAGCTGAAGAATTATTGGCAAAAAAAAAATGAAGTCAAATGACAAATAAATATACAGTCGTCGATCTATTTTGTGGTATTGGAGGACTAACTCATGGGTTCGTAAAGGAAGGATTTAACATCTCTGCAGGGATAGATTCTGATTTGTCTTGTAAATACGCCTATGAAGCAAATAACAAAAGTATTTTTATACATAAGGATATTGCAACATTAACCAACGACGAACTTAATACTTTATTTAAAGGGAATAAAAAGATTTTAATTGGTTGTGCGCCATGCCAGCCATTCTCTTCTTACACGTTTAAGGATAAAGAAAAAGATAATGACAAATGGGCTTTACTTTATCATTTTTCAAGATTAGTTACGGAAACGGAACCTGTAATAATATCTATGGAAAATGTAGCTCAACTGATAAACTTTAAAAAGGCACCAGTATTTGAAGATTTTTTGGATAATCTTAAAAAATTAGGGTACAATGTTTTTTACGAAGTGGTGAATTGTCCAGATTATGGTATTCCTCAAAAGAGAAAAAGATTAGTATTACTTGCGTCAAAACTTGGGGAAATTTCATTAATTCCCCAAACCCATAATCCTAAAAATTATAAAACCGTAAAAGAAACTATCAAAGATTTGCCTAAAATTGATGATGGTACATTTGATGAAAATGATGTAATGCATTTTGCTAGAAAGTTAAGCCCTCTGAATAAAACGCGAATTAAACATACGCCTTACGGTGGTAGCTGGAAAGACTGGCCAGAAGAATTAATGCTTGAATGTCACAAAAAGCAGTCTGGAAAATCCTATTCAAGTGTTTATGGAAGAATGAAATGGGACGAACCCGCTCCAACCATAACGACGCATTGTATTGGTTACGGTAATGGTCGATTTGGACATCCAGACCAAGACCGCGCAATTTCTCTTAGGGAGGCAGCATTATTTCAAACATTTCCATTAAAGTATAAATTTTTTGATCCAACAAAGGAATTCCAGTCCGTTTCAGTGGCTAAACAGCTAGGGAATGCTGTCCCAGTAGATTTAGGAAGAGTGATAGCAAAAAGTATTAAAATCCATTTAGAAAACTTTTCATAATGAAGACAGAAGAAGAACAAAACTCAGCAGAACAGCAGATAATAGAAGAAAAAGAACCAGTGTCTTACGATACACGTGAGTATCCAGTCGAAGTATTAATTAATAAATTCAATAATGATGAATTTATTATTCCAAATTATCAGAGGGCATTTGTGTGGGAAAAGGACAAAGAAAAGATGTCAAAATTCATAGAGTCGATTATTTTGGATTTACCAGTACCATATTTATTCTTTGCTGATGAGCAAGATACCGGAAAGTTAGAAATTGTAGATGGCTCTCAAAGAATCCGGACTCTGACTTCATTTTTTAAGAACGAGTTTCAGTTGGAGGGCTTAGATGTACTTGACTTATTAAACGGTTTTGTTTTTTCAGATTTGATTGAAAGTCGACAACGTAGATTTTTACGTAAAACTTTACGGTCAATAGAACTTACTGAAAGAGCTTCCGCTGATATTCGTAGAGATTTATTTGCTAGGATAAATACAAAACCATATGACCTCTTGCCGATGGAAGTGCGAAAAGGAGTTTACGATGGGGAATTTTATAATTTTATTGAAGAATGCTCGAAAATTCCCTTGTTCAATGAACTATGTCCAATATCAAATGACAGGCTGAAAAGAGGAGAAGCACAAGAATTGGTTTTACGCTATTTTGCTTATTCAGATAACTATCAAAACTTTGTTCACCGTGTCGATGATTTTATTGACGACTATATGAAATCAAAACATGAAAATGGCTTCGATAAAGAAGGTATGATGTCTCAGTACCAAGCCATGCTTGATTTTGTTAACAGTTATATACCAAATGGCTTTAAGAAAACAGCAATATCTAAGTCTACTCCCCGTGTCAGATTTGAAGCAATATCAGTTGGTGTTACGCTGGCATTAAGAGAAAAGCCTGATTTAGTTCCAACAAATGTAGAAGATTGGATAACTTCGGATGATTTTAAGAAGCATACAACGTCAGATGCGGCTAATAGTAAAACCAAAGTTGTGGGAAGAATTGAATATGTCAAAAATGAATTACTTAAATAATAAACTGTATGCAAGGTGTAAAATTGATCTTACAAGAAAGAACGGATGAGGTAGAAGCATATTTTTCATTTATTCAGACCTATACTTCTACAGGCACAAATGACGATCTTAACAAAATATTAAAATCAAATTTAATTTTGATGCTCTATAATTTAATAGAATCCAGTATGTCGAATGCAGTTGAGGAGATACACAACGAAATTCATTTAAGATCTGTATCTTTTAATACTCTTAAAATTGAGTTGAGGAAACGGTTGATTAAATACTTAAAAAACAATTTGAATCCTGACCAATTTGTCACTGGTATTAACGACATAGCTTTAGACATAGTAAAACAGTGTTTCGATAAGCAAAAGCTATTTAATGGAAATATTGACAGTAAAAAAATTAGGGAATTAAGTGATAATTATGGCTTTAGTTCTAATACAGACTATAATCAAACTAAACATGGCAGTTGTTTGGTGACTATTAAAGGTCGTAGAAATGATTTGGCACATGGTACATTCTCATTTACTGAGGTTGGCAAAGACTATAGCATTGGCGATTTAGAAAAAATGAAAACGGAGACTATCAATTATTTGACGGAAATAATTGGAAACATTGAACTCTATCTGACCAATCAAGAATACATCAGTGTCGCAGCAACTGCTTAGAACTTCCTATAACATGCTTCAGGTGAATTGGTGCAGTCAACTACCAATAGCAGCTACCCCACCACGTTGCTTAATTATCACTATTTACAGGAATAATGTCCAATTTAACTTTTAATCTACCAATGAATGATTTAAGTGTTTTAGCGATACCTTCAGCTAAAGGTGTCGGGACTCCATTTCCTATCATCTTAAATTTTTTTGAAAGCATTCCTTTAGTTGTGAGGATATATGAATCTTCAACCCCTTGTATTCTCAATGTCTCTCTAACAGATAGCCTCCGCGATTGATAAGGATGAAGATGAACTTCATTATTTCCATAGCAAGCAGTTGGTGGAATTGCAACAATAAAGTTGACATTCGGTTAAGCTGCAATGTTTTGTTTGTTTAAGTTTCGGCCAAATTCCTCTGGGGACAAATATCCCAGTGCAGAATGTAGTCTTTTACGGTTATACCATGTTTCTATATATTCAAATACAATACGTGCTGCCTGCTCTTTATCAGTGAATTTGTGTTGGTACACACATTCAGCTTTCAATGTCTTAAAGAAGCTCTCAGCCACTGCGTTGTCCCAACAATTGCCTTTTCTGCTCATGCTCCTAATAATCAGTGGGTTTTCTTCTAGTAACGACCTGAATTCATTGCATGCATATTGAACTCCGCGATCAGAGTGAAAAATGAGTTCCTGGGTGATTGGTCGTCTTGATTTTGCCATTTTAAAAGCAGGAACAGCCGTATCATTTGCTTTCATTGTCGCACTTAATGCCCATCCAATAATTTTCCTATCACCCAGATCAATAACCGTTGTCAGATACAGCCAGCCTTGTCTGGTTCTAATGTAAGTAATATCGGAAACCCACACAGCACATAATATTCCTGGCTTAAAGTTACGATCCAGTACGTTTTCAGGTACAGGAAACTTATGGCTGGAGTCTGTAGTAACTTTAAACTTCTTCTTCACAATGCTTCTTAGCTTTGCTTTTCTCATGATCCTGGCAACCCGGGGCCTTGATACAATAATTGATTTTTTACGGAGCTCCAAGGCAATTCTGGGACTGCCATAGATCCTTTTACTCTTTTCAAAAGCTTGCAATATCTCGCCTTCAATCATCTGATTTTCAATGCTTCTGTTTGACGGGCTGCTGGTTGTCCACTTGTAAAACCCAGCCCTGCTAACCTTAAATACCGAACACATCTTCCCAACTAAAAATATTCTGCTGTGATCCTTTATGAACCTGAATATTTGTTGTCTCCCTTGGAGAAAATGCTGATAGCCTTTTTTAGGATATCGCGCTCCATTTGTGTCTCACGCAGTTCTTTCTTCAATAAAGCCATCTCTTGCTCAGCTGCAGTTAGTATGATTTTACCATTTCCAGGAAAACTACCGCCCTTTTTATCGGAAAACTCTTTTCGCCAGCGGTACAACAATGCTGGACTAACATCTAGTTCTTTGGCCAGGGCGCTCTGGTCTGTGCGAGTATTACTTAGTTCAACGCTCATCAATTTGAACTCTTTGGGGTACGATTTTCTTTCTCGTGACATAATTGTGTTAAGTTACCAAATTCACTTAACTTGCTGTCTACTCAAAGGTAGCAACTCCAACCT
>JANXVH010000023.1 GCA_025351765.1 Pedobacter sp. | reverse complement strand
CAAAAAACTGTTTGTAATGAATGCTTTGTGCATATTCATCTATATATGGTTGAAAAAGAAGGCCGATTTCCTTTTTTTCTTCTGGGCTTTTTTTAACAGTGGTATCCTGCAGTTTTATCGCCAAAGTGCTATATTGCACACGCAAATCAGGATATTCATTTGCCACATACCTAGCTATTTCAGCCAAAGTAATCTTGGGCTGCCTATAACTCTTTTCAAATTCCCTTACCATTACCCAATAATACGTACTTATAAAATTCGCGTAACGATCATCACCCCTGGCCTTTACATCGTTTAAACTAATGCCATTATCTTTAAAGAAATCCAGTAACAGGCTATCGGTCATCTTTGCCCTATATAAGCCCGCCAAGATCATGTTAGCAGCATTGTACCGCATATTAACATCAGACATTTCTTTCAAATAAGGATGGATTTTTACAGACTTAAAATACGCATCATTAAATCCTAAACCTGCTTTTAATCGCTCCGAAACATATTTTTTGTATGCCTCATAATTATCAGCTTTTACAGAATCTGCAAGCTCAAACGCTATCAGGGGACTAAACTCCGATCGATCAAGGCTATCTTGGTAAATTCTATCCTGATTATTAATAAGACCAAGATTACCCTTAAATGCTATTCTTCTCCCTGTAAATCGGGCTGGCAGATAATAATCCAGTTGCATATCTTCTCCGGGAGCAGCGAAGAAAAGAAACTCTATCGCAAAGCTTTCTTCAAGTCTGTCGCCATTTTTATATGTTTGGTTTAGTAAAATCTGCTGTTTGGCATTGAGTGGTATGGTTGCAGTAAAATTACCTGCCGTATCTTTATTGATGGGCACGATAACCAGCTTACCATTAGTGGCATCACGATATTGAAAGGTAAACACATCCAGTGCATTGGGGGATGAAACTAGCAGCTTGTTAATTTTTCCTGTAATGGTAACAGATTTGGCTTTATTGGCTACAAAAGGTTTTAGCTTTTTTATTCCCGCATCAGCTTGTTGTGCTGAGGTATTTGAACCGAAACCTGCCAGTAACAACAGGGATACAAACAAATAATGAGTAACTGAGAAGCGCTTTTTAATTTTCATACGAACTAAAGTAAACAAAAATAACCTAGCAAGTTTTCCATTTGATCAGTATTCTTCACTGCCGCATGAAAAACCAATATAACTTTTGCTGCAATTGCCGTAACTTTGGCACCATGAAAACACCGCCGCTCAATCTTCTGGAAGTTATCAGTAATACGGTATCTGAGCTGTATGCCACTGAAAAGAAATACCTGAAAACCTATGCGCAACTTGCAGACGCGGCACATACTGATGAGCTGCGCGCGGCCCTATCACCTGCAGGAACAGAAATTGAAAACCACATTACACGCCTAAGCCAGATTCTTGATCTTCTTAAGTTAAAACCCTCTCGCATTAGCTCTGAAATAGATGAGGAGTTGATCAAAATGGCCAAAGAGGTTTCTGGATTTAAAAAGCAACATTCCATAATTAAAGACATCCAATTGCTGCAGTGCGCCAAGATGATTATTCATGTAAAAATAAGTGCTTATCAATCTTTGCACTTCATTGCAAGCATCCGTAAAATGGAAGCTGCAGCCCTGTTACTGGAACAATCCCTAAACGATAATAAGAATAGCGCCGCCTACCTTTGTCAAATAGAACAAAATATATTATACCCGCAAGCAGCTAAAGCGGAATAATACAAAACCAATTGCCGTATCTTGTGTTAAGTATCTAAATTTAGCATTGTTAATCATGACAGATACCTCACAAGTTACCATCCACGCCGCCCGCCTTGGCGAAACAGAAGTATTGCAGGAACTGATCAACAAGAAAGCCAACCTAAATGTACGTGATGAAAAGGGTTACACTCCCCTCATCATTGCCTGCTACAACAACAAATACAACGCCGCCGAGTTACTTTTAGCAAACGGGGCGGATGTGAATGCAATAGATCTTGGGGGTAATACTGCATTGATGGGCGTGGCCTTTAAAGGTTACTCGGATATCGCCGAGCTGCTGATCAGAAATGGCGCCGACTTAAACTTGCAGCATGGAAACGGTGGTACTGCTATAATGTTTGCCGCGATGTTTGGCAGGCACGATGTTTTAAAACTTCTTTTAGCGAAAGGTGCGGATAAAACTATTGTGGATAAAAGAGGGCTTTCAGTTTACGACCTCGCTGCCCAGCAGGGAAATGCTGAAGCACTGGAACTCTTGGCCATCTAAATATTCGCTCAAGGCACCATAAATCTAATCAGTATAAATAAAATGTAAGAAGCCTGTAAACACTAATTTACAGGCTTCTTACATTTATAGCTATTGATATGCTTGTTAAGCAGGCACTTTCCTTGGTTTTTCACGCTCCCAGAATCTATGGTTGGAAATTGCTTTTATAAATTTTTCTGTAAGCTTTTTCGCATCCTTATCTATTACTATCCCAGCTTCAGTTTCGTCAATATAGGTTGCACTAATTACCAGCGAAGCATCATCATCTGCTGCTATCGCTTTACAATGTTTATAGGCCTCATTTAAAAAGTGTATTGCATTCGCCTCTGCTTGTATGGCTTTAACACTTGCATTACCAGCAGGAACATATACTGCATCAAATAATACAGATGCGGCAGTTAGAAAACTCTGATCAACTGCAACTTTAGTCTTGCCTTCAGTTGTTATAGTACCCAGCCGTGGTGCAATAATTTCAGTTATCGCCCCCACCTCTTCCAAGGCCAATTTTACTGCATTCAATGAAGCATCGTTTACACCGTCGGCAGCCAAAATGGCAATTTTCCTGCTTTTAATGGTGTCTTTTATGGTATTCGCCATACTCAACGCAGAAGATTTTTTTAACGTACTTTTTACGCTGAGCGATTGATAATCTTCTTGTTTTCCATCGGCAGGTACGCTTCCATTTACCGGGAAGGCAGGCGCGTTAGGTAGTTCTATGCCTAAGCCGTAGGCAACTTTTGTGGCTAGTGTAGCATTTATCTGTGTTAAAATACCGAGCATGCGTTCTCTAATGGCCAGGGTTTTTACCTTACCCAATTCAAAGGTTAACGCATCTATAATATGGTTTTGCTCGGGTTCTGACTGGCTATTGAAAAACAGCGTAGCCTGACTAAAATGATCAAAGAAACTTTTACTTCTTGCCCTGATCTTTTTAGCGTCTATTCGTTCTGCGTAACTAGTAAAACCTCCATCTACCGCCTTAACTTGCATTGGGTCATTGTTACTCAGAGAGTTAGGATTATAGCTGACTTTACCTTTATTGATGGTCTGCCTCATGTGTCCATCGCGCTGGTTGTTATGGACGGGCACTACGGGTCTATTGATCGGTATTTCATGAAAATTTGGTCCCCCAAGCCTAATCAGTTGCGTGTCTGTATAAGAAAACAACCTACCTTGCAACAGTGGATCATTACTGAAATCAATGCCTGGTACAACATGCCCCACGTGGAATGCTACCTGTTCTGTTTCTGCAAAGAAATTATCAGGATTTCTGTTTAACGTCATTTTTCCTATGCGCTGTACTGGAACAAGCTCTTCAGGTATCAATTTAGTAGGATCAAGCAAATCAAATTCAAACTTAAACTCATCCGCTTCAGGAACAATCTGTACACCCAGCTCCCACTCTGGAAAGGCTCCAGATTCAATCGCATCCCAAAGGTCTCTTCTGTGGAAATCGGGATCTTTACCTGAAATATTCTGCGCCTCGTCCCATGCTACTGAATGCACGCCCAATAAAGGTTTCCAGTGAAACTTAACAAAACATGCCACACCCGCTTCATTGATTAGCCTAAAAGTATGTACCCCAAATCCTTCCATCATCCTTAAACTTCTTGGAAGTGCTCTATCGCTCATGGCCCACATTACCATGTGTGCAGATTCTGGCATTAGGGAAATAAAATCCCAGAAAGTATCATGAGCAGACGCTGCTTGTGGCATCTCATTATCAGGCTCTGGCTTAACCGCATGGATTAAGTCTGGAAACTTCATTGCATCTTGTATAAAAAACACTGGCATATTATTGCCCACCAAGTCAAAATTTCCTTCTTGTGTGTAAAATTTAACGGCAAAGCCCCTTACATCTCTCGCCAAATCTGATGAACCGCGTGATCCTGCAACAGTAGAGAAACGCACAAATACTGGGGTTTCAATCTCGGTATCATTTAAAAAGTGTGCTTTAGTTACTGCAGACTGTGAATTATATAATTTAAAAATACCGTGTGCTCCTGATCCTCTTGCATGTACAATACGTTCAGGTATGCGTTCATGGTCAAAGTGGGTTATTTTCTCCCGTAAAATAAAATCCTCAAGCAAGGTTGCGCCCCGTTCTCCTGCCTTCAGAGAATTTTGATCGTCATTGATCTTTAACCCATGATTGGTAGTCATCAATTCATCGGTTGCATCTGCTGTATGCGGCATCAGCTTTTCTGTTTTATCATTTTCAGGCTGAGGTACCAGCTTCTTGTCTATTGCTGCTTCGGTACCAGTTTTAGGAGGCGTGTTTTTTTTGCTCATCATCTTTTTGTTAGTGTATTTTACATAACTAATAACATTCTATAGTTTTGATTGTTTCAAGACGATTACTAAAAATTTTACTTTTTTATACACAAAATGAGGTAATTGGTTCCTCACCACTTGGGTTAAAGTTATAGACAGGATTTTTTCATTTAATGTAAAATCGTTAACTTAGCATATTATTAGCGGTAGTATTATTGGTTAATGGCCGACAATTGGTTAGAACCTTGTTTGGACTGAGCCCACCTTGAAGCCACAGTGAGTCCACAGTGACCCCACGTTTTACCTATAAAAACGTAGGCTAACAATGGTTGTACTGCCTTTTAACTGTGGATTTGCTCCAAGCCGTTACCGGGTGATGAAACTACCAAAC
>JANXVH010000007.1 GCA_025351765.1 Pedobacter sp. | reverse complement strand
GTTCCTTCAAATCTTGTAGATAATTTGACTATCAGCAAGACTGCAACCCCTGATCTTCCCGGTGATTTTACTGGTGGAGCTGTTCAAATTACCACTAAAGATATTCCAGATCAAAATTTTATATCTTTTGGAATAGGCTCTGGTTATAATACTGCTTCTACATTTAAAGATTTCAAAAGTGGTACTAGAAATGCGACGGATTATTTTGGTTTTGATAATGGCGATAAAGCATTGCCTTCAAACTTTCCTTCACGTCGTAGAGTTCAGGATGGAGCCTTAACCCCAGAGCAAGATTTAGCTGCGTTGAGAAGTCTTTCTCCAGATTGGAAAGTTTATAACAATACCGCATTACCTACTCAGAATTATCAATTTACGTTAGGCAGGGTTAAGGATTTTAAGAACAACAATAAGTTCGGTGCCTTGGTGTCTTTAACTTACAGGAATGCCCAAAATATCAGTAACGATGTGATCCGTCATTATATCAGTAGTGATTACCACGACAATATCTATAAATTTTCTACTAGCATAGGTGCACTAGCCAATTTTGCTTTTACCTATGGAAAGAGCAAAATTACTTTTAAGAATATTTACAACAGAAATTATGATGATCAATACTTAACAAGAACTGGGTATAATAATGATAGAAATAGGGATGTTAAGTTTTACGCTTACGATTTGATGCAGAAGGCGTTATTAAAATCGACAGTTGAAGGTACGCATCCACTAGGAGATAATAATTCGAAACTAAATTGGTCTGTTAGTTATGCTAACATGAAAAATGATCAGCCAGATCAGAAAAAGGCTTTATATCAAAGAAACCCATCCGATGTAGGTTCGGAAGACTATTTGTACTTTGCTCAAACTGGTACTGTAAGTAAGGAAAATGCGAGGTTATTTTCAAAACTAAATGAAGATGATTTAAGTGGTGGATTGAACTACACATTGCCGGTAAAAATGTTTGGTCAAACTTCAACATTTAAAGCCGGTTTAAGTTCAATTTATAGAGATCGTACATTTGATGCCAGATTTGTTGGTTTTCTGGCAAATCCTGTGGACAACGCAAATGAGATCAGTTTAAGACCTTTGACTACTTTATTTGGAAAGGACGCAATAAACAGTGGTGCCTATATGTTAAAAGATATTTCCAGTGTTTCAGATAGTTACACAGCGCACTCGCTAACAAATGCAGGCTATTTAATGCTGGATAACAAATTTGGTGAAAAATCCAGATTGGTATGGGGTGTGAGGGTTGAACAATTCAACGTAGTTTTGAACTCGACAGTTCCAACTCCTGAAAGTTCTGTTGACGACAACTACTTAGATGTGTTGCCTTCAGCAAACTATACGTATAGCTTAACACCTAAAATCAATTTAAGGGCATCTTATTACCGTACTTTGGCGAGACCAGAGTTTAGAGAGTTATCTTTAGCTTCAATCTATGATTATGAATTGCTCGCTTCAGCACAAGGTAATCCCGCTTTAAAAGAATCAAAAATTGATAACGCAGATATCCGTTTTGAATTTTATCCACAAGCTGGCCAGATCATATCTATCTCTGGATTTTATAAGAAATTCCACAATGCGATTGAAACTTACAATTATGATGGTGGATCTTCAAGGATTATCACTTTTCTCAACTCAGATAAAGTTAATGTATATGGAGTGGAATTTGAATTTCGCAAATCTTTAGACTTTATTTACCAAAATGATTTTTTAAAGAACACGACATTTTATACCAATTTGTCATTGATTAAGTCTGATGTTGAAACTAAAAATACAGGTCTTAATTTAAGAGACACCAACAGACCAATGGTTGGTCAGGCTCCTTATATCATTAATGCCGGTTTGCAGCACAGTTTTCTTGACAATAAGTTAAGCTTTAACGCACTATATAATACGGTGGGTAGGAGATTGAATGTAGCAGGTGGTGTGTTGACAAATGGGATTTGGGAAGCGGCAAGAAATGTTGTGGATTTGCAGTTGGCTTTAAAAGTAATCAAAAACAAAGGGGAGCTGAAATTTAATGCCGGCGACATATTAAATAACCGCATTACTCAATATTACGATAATGACAATGATAAAAAATACGACCGATCAAAAGGTGATGAGACAGTCGTAAGCTACAAACCTGGTAGTAATTACTCACTATCATTCACTTACACATTCTAATGTTAAATTAAAACCATAAATAACACTTAATTATTAACAATTGCTTAATGGTTTGTTTACTGATGATTTACATCAATATCACACCTTTGAACAAGTAAAAAACAAAAAATCAAAATGAAAAAACAATTAATACTTTGCGCAATGAGCGTAGTGATTTTCCTGGCAAGTTGTTCAAAGAAAACTGAAGAGGAAGTAATTAACCCACCAGTAGCTTCTAATACCGTTGAGGTTACAGGGGACGTAGCAGCAAATGCAACATGGACTGCTGATAAAATTTATGTTTTGAAAGGTAATGTTTTTGTAACATCTAACGCTACATTGACCATCCAGCCTGGAACAATTATCAAAGGGGATAAGGGAACTAAAGGTGCTTTGATCGTTACAAGAGGTGCTAAAATTATGGCAGTTGGTACAGCTGATAAGCCAATTGTTTTTACTTCAAGTATTGTAGCAGGTGCTCGTAAAGAGGGCGATTGGGGTGGTGTTATCTTATTGGGTAAAGCACAAAATAACTTAGGTACTTCAGTGCCAATTGAAGGTATCTCTGATGCAACTGATAAAGGTAAACATGGTGGTACTGATAATGCAGACAACTCTGGTACTATGAAATATGTACGTATCGAATATGCGGGTATTGCTTTAAGTCCTGATAACGAAATCAATGGTTTAACGTTCGGTTCAGTAGGTTCTGGTACAACTATCGATTATATTGAGGTTTATCGTTCTGGTGATGATGCTTTCGAATGGTTTGGTGGTTCTGTAAACTGTACTCACTTGTTAGCAATTGATTCATACGATGATGATTTTGATACAGATAATGGTTTCTCTGGAAAAATTCAATTCGGCTTAGCTCAACGTTTAGCAGTAACTGCTGATGCTTCTGGATCAAACGGTTTTGAATCTGATAATGATGCTACGGGAACTAACAATGTTCCTCAAACATCTGCTGTGTTTTCAAATATGACTATTTTAGGCCCAGTTAATTCTGGCGGTAGTACCGTAGCCGGTAACTTCCAACACGGAGCTCAAATTCGTCGCAATTCAGCAATTAGTATATTTAATTCTGTAATTCTTGGTTATACTGAAGGTGTGTTTTATGATGATGCAGCTCCTGCAGGTTCGACTTTGAACGCATCAGGAAACCTAGTTGCTGGAAGATCTGTATTTGCTAATAACTTAATATATAATTCTAACGGCAAGGGTAATCAAGTTAAAGCTTCTAACGCGACAGCATTAGGTATTGTAACTCCATTATTGACAGCTACTACTTCGGCAAACGTATTTGATGCTACAGCTGTCGACCCTAAGACTGTATTCACTGATCCGTATAAATATTCAGCGGATTTAGTTGCTGCTGCTGCTAGAATTGGTACGCCTAACTTTACAGTTGTTGCAGCTTCTGCGGCGGCTTCTGGTGCAGTGTTTACAAATGCAAAATTAACTACTGGATTCACAAGCGTTGCTTACAAAGGTGCTTTTGGTGCTGATAACTGGGCTTCTGGTTGGGCTAGCTTTGATGCTCAAACTTTAGCTTACACAACTCCAGGTGTAGTAAAATAATAGTCTATATATTTGGTTTAATCTCTGAAGCCTCGGTCTATGACCGGGGCTTCTTTTTTTTAGAAAGTTAACGTAAACTTAATATAGGTTCTGTAGCGAAACTTTGGTTGTATGCGTACTGGTTAGAAACAAATATTATGAAAAGAGTTGCTACTAAATTACTGTTCGTTGTTGTCCTGTTAACCGGGTTCTTGTCTTGCAGTAAAGACGAGGGATATGTTGAAAATCCAAACGAGAAAGGTTTGACTGATTGTCCACAGGGTGCAAACTGTTCTTATTCCTATTCCAATAATTCTGTGTTTGACGATGCTACATTTTCAATAAAGCCGGGTGGTTACAGGTTGTTTTGGAGTGAGGTTAAAACCCCAGGTGCTACCGCCAATGTTTTTCTGGCGGCTCCTGCTAAGGGTACCACATTTAATTTAGGTGAGAAGGAAATTGCGGAAGGCAGGTTAAAGATATTTACCATTTGCCCAACTTGTTTCTCTATACCGGTAAGGGTAGCAAGAGGGACCAGTAAGGGAATTCAGCTTAACTCTTATGACGCTAATGGGAACGGTAAGTGGTTGGTTGAAACGAAATTATTCATAGAATCAACTGAGCCTAATGCAAAGTATGCAGATACCATTTACATTAAGCAGTATTACTACCTCAACCAAAAATAACTTAAAGCTTTTTTGGGTCGTAGCTATATACAACTTGATAGGAGGAGGATTTTAGTTTGGCCGACATTTGTCCAATGCCCAAATCTTCACTTTGCGGGGTAGGTTCACAAAGAGAGTATGCTTTTCCATCATACATTATGGGCTTGCCTACTGGCTTTTCAAATTGAACGGCCATAGTAATGTGGGTAGGGTATAACATGGCTATCATCGGCAAGTTGTATATTTCCTTAACCAGATAGAAGAAAAGCGCTACACGGTCATCGCAATCACTGTATTTTGAAAACAAGGTCTCTTCTGGTGAAAGGCGTTTCTCTTTACCAAAGTTTTCTTCATCGTTTTCGTATAGAAAGGCATAGCGCGTAAACTTCATCAGATAATCTACACCTTTCTTTTCTCCCATTCCTAAAACATTCTTTTTTAACAGGGGTATAAGTGAGCTATAGGTTTGCTTGGTTAAAGGAATGTTAAAATAGGATTCAAAATCAACACCGGGATAGTTAGTAAAAATAGCATCCACCTTAGGGTTAACCTTAACGTTAAAGTGGTAGACTCTGTGTTTGTAACTAAATTCCATTTTCTTGTCTTCGTAATCTGTCGGTTTAAAATCTGGCATGCGGGTAACCTTATAGGAGAATGCCAGGGTTGCTTCAGGAATACCTATCATATCGGTTGGAGGATCATCATTAAGGTTTGCATGGTTATAATCATGGTAGTTTAAACACATGTACTTTTTGCCTTTAAACACGATAAAAGGGATGTCTGAAATGTCTTCCTTGTTATAAACGTAAAAAATGATCCTATTTGCTGCAAGGGTTAGTCGGGCATCGTAACCCGATTTAACCATTAAAAACCATTTGTAAAATGTGTAAAGCGCATAGTTTTCTTTTTTTGGGGCAATGCCTTCTGCTGTTATCCTGATTAGTTGGTAGTACAACCAATCGTTAAGCTGATGTTTCTGTTTATAGGATCGTAAAGAATCTATTATTGATGCATAATTCTCTTGCGCTAACTTTTGATAGCTGGAATGGATGAAACTTTCTGTAATAGTTTTAGGTGGGGATACGATTAGTGTTGAATCAACATATACGTTAAAAGTGTCGTTGTACAGCTCAAAACTTACCTTGCGTCCTTTATGCTGCGCACTTGCTATTGTAGCAGGGGCCAATAAGATGAAAAGGGAAACAAAAAACTTAAGCATGGTGCTCATAGCCAATGTGTTTATATGAAGGTTACATTAAATATACGAATTATTAACAGTTTGGTAATATTAAGTTTTAAGGATACTTATCCTATTTGGTAATAGATGCTTAACAAGA
The DNA here is from genome assembly GCA_025351765.1 of Pedobacter sp. Taxonomy (GTDB): domain Bacteria; phylum Bacteroidota; class Bacteroidia; order Sphingobacteriales; family Sphingobacteriaceae; genus Pedobacter. The sequence continues at coordinate 9,669 of JANXVH010000007.1, read as the reverse complement.
TATTAATATTGCAAATCTACTTTTGTGACATAGGTACTTGGTTGGTATTTATACGTTTCGGTTTAGTTGATAAAAAAAGCCTTGGTGGATGTCAAGGCTTTTTCTTTTTTCTAATGTTAAGTAGAGTTTATTTTGTTAACATAATAATAATATTAAAGTAGTATTAATTTAATATAAATTTGAAATCATGAATAAAAAGAAACAAAGACAGATACAAGCTATTAAGAAATCAACCATATCTGCAATAGAAGAGCGGCTAATCAAGGCGTTAACTTCAATCACGACAGAGTTAGGTCAGGATTCTAAGAAATTAAATAAGGAAATCAAAAAGAGATCTAGTCAATTGGCTAAAAAACTCTCAAAAAAAATCAAACTGGCTAGTTCCGCAGTTGAAGTTAAAACTGAAGAAGAAGCTAGTCCTATAACAGCTTAGAAGTTTTTACCAATTTTCTCCAACATCTCTGGTGGAATATTTTGAGCGTCTACCAATAAGAAGCCATCCAGGCAATCTGAAAACTTTGGATCTATATTAAAACAAATGATCTTGGCATTTAGGTTCATATACTGTCTCAACAACACCGGTATTTTTATATGAGTGTTCTCGATATCTGATATTAAACTGTCAAGATCTTTTAAAGACTCGCTGCTTTCGATGAGGAGATCCTTGTCGATTGCAGATAGATCAGCTTTGAACTTGTTTTTGGGTTTTATGTAATGAGCAAGCTCATAATCAAAGTGGTTTTTGGTAATGTAATTCACTATCAGTGATTTGGAAAACTTAGAAAAATTATTGCTGATACTAACGGGGCCGAACATGTATCGGTACTGCGGGTTGTCTAAAAGATATTTAAGTATGCCCTTCCATAATAGGAATAAAGGAAGAGGTTTTAGCTGATATTCTTTGCGAATCCATGACCTTCCTAGTTCAATGCCCTTTCTTAATATCGGATAAAATGGTTCCTTTATTTTAAAAAGCTCTGAGAGGTAGAAACCACGTCTTCCCATTGTATCAAGAATTTCATCTCCCTTACCAATACGGTAAGCTCCAACAATGTTCTGAAGGTCCTTATCCCAAATAAACAAGTGACTGTAATAGATATCGTAATTGTCTAGATCTATCTTTTTATTGGTTCCTTCTCCAACCTCCCTGAATGTAATTTCGCGTAGGCGGCCAATTTCCCTTAAAATGTTAGGGATTGCCGTGGTAGGCGTAATATAAACCTCGTAGTTTTTCTCTACCCAAACCCTAAAGCTTTCCAATTGAGTGACCTCTTCTACAATCTTGTTGCGTTCGGTTTCCTCTATAATTTTTTCGGGCTTTTTCTTTATCTTAAAAAGATTAATGGGGTTGAATAGTTTCTTTTCTTCGTCTAAACCTGTACCTAACGCATAGGTTCTTGCCCTGAGAAAATCAAGTAGTTTATTGGTGTTGTTTCTGTAAGAGATATCCTCAATGTTTATCGGCTTTCCAATCCTCACCTTTATTTTTAAACCTTGCTTATTTAAAAATTCTGACGGAAGCTTGGCTGTCCTTAATGTTGGGTGGATAAAACTTAATATATTGAAAAGTACACCATTATTTCCGTGGAAATAAATGGGTACTACTGGTAGTTTGGCACGAGCAATTAGTTTACCCACAACTGGATGCCATAGCCTATCTGTAATTTCCTGTTTGTCCAGACTAAATGTAGAAACCTCACCAGCTGGGAATATCCCTATTGGAGTACCGCTTTGCAGAAGATCAAATGTTGCTTTTAAGCCGCTTATGCTGGAGGAATGCTGCACATTTTCAAATGGATTAACCGCTACAAAGAATTCACTGAGATTGGGTATCTTTTTAAGTATGAAGTTGACCATTACTTTAGCCTCTGGCCTTACTGTGCATAAGAGCTTTACCAGGGCAAGCCCCTCTATACCACCATACGGATGATTGGCGATAGCGATAAAGCCGCCTGTTTTTGGTATGTTCTTAAGGTCGTCTTCATCAAAATCTATACTTACGCCAATGGTTTCCAGTATCTTATCAACAAATTCAAGGCCGTTAAAATGTACATTTTGAGAAAATACTTTGTTAATGTCATTCAGTTTCATCATCTCCATGAGTAATGCTGCAAGGCCTGGTACGCCTAGCTTGTCTATCTTAGTAGCCTTTGCAAACTCTTGGGTGGTTATGATCTTCATGTATGGTTAGTTATTGGATAGTACAATTTCAAAAATAAGATTTATATTTTTAAATAACAGTAGTACATTAGCGACTCGATGAGAAAATGGCTAAATAACTACTTTGACTTTACTAAAAGCGAGTTTAATGGACTTCTGGCTTTGATTGTTGCTATCGTGCTAATAACTTTTGCTCCGAGTGCTTATTCTTTTTTTTCGAGTGAAGACCGTAATGAGGATGAACAACTGATAGTAAAAAAGCTGATTTTAAACGAAGATGCGCAAACTGAAAACCAAGGCAGGTTAAATAATACTTACCCTGAAGATGTTAATGTTAAATCCGTTAACAAGTATAAGCTTTTTCAGTTCGACCCAAATACCATAGGTGTTGCCGAATGGATATTACTTGGTTTATCTCCAAAGCAGGCAGCGGGAATAGTTAAATATACTACAAAGGGAGGCCGATTTAAAACGGCGGGCGACATAAAGAAAATGTATACTATCAGTCCGGAAATGGCCCAAAAGCTTTTACCTTATGTTGTTATTAAACAAGACAACTTGCTTAATATAAAACAGAGCCGCCTACCTTACAAAGCTTTTGAAGATAAGATTACACCTACTGTAAAACCGGTGACTAGGATAATAGAATTAAATGTTGCAGACAGCGCTGATCTTGATGCGATCAAAGGTATAGGGCCAGTATTCGCTATTAGAATTTTGAAATACCGGGAGCGAATAGGTGGCTTTTATAAAAAAGAACAGCTGCTGGAAGTCTTTGGCTTAGATTCTGCAAAATACTTAGAAGTTAAAGATCAAATTCATATAGATCAGTCTGCAATCAGAAAAATAGATATAAATAAGGCTCAGATAGAGGACTTTAAAAATCATCCGTATATCCGTTACAAGCAGGTTAATGCGCTTTTGCAATACAGAAAGCAGCACGGAAACTTTAACAATATCGCAGATTTATCAAAAATAGCTATTCTTACACCCGAACTAATCTCGCGTTTAGCACCTTACTTAACCTTTTAATTATGATTGTTGCTTCCAAAATAAAGAATGTTGTAAGAGATGTAATTGATTTCCCTAAACCTGGAATTGTGTTTAAAGATATTACACCAATTCTAAAAGATCCTCTGTTGTGTGCTGATATTGTTATTGAACTTGGGTTGCAGGTTAAAGGGTTGAAGGTTGATGTAGTAGCCGGTATTGAAAGCAGAGGGTTTTTATTTGGTCCTCAGTTGGCGCAACTGTTAAAAGTTCCGTTTGTTCCAATTAGAAAAGAGGGGAAATTGCCATATAAAACAATTAAGCAATCTTATGAACTTGAGTATGGCAGTGCGGTGATTGAGTGCCATGAAGATGCGATTATTAATGGTCAGCATGTGCTGATTCACGATGATCTGCTGGCTACTGGTGGAACTGTGGTTGCAGCTACCAAGCTTATCCAGCAGTTGGGAGGAGCAGTTACAGGTTATTCATTTATTATCTCTTTGGACTTCTTGAATGGTAAAAAGAGGTTGGCAGCATATTCAGATCAGGTGTTCGCTTTGGCTAACTATTAACTAAAGACCAGATTGGTATAAACACAGAGCCAAAAGGGCTAATGCAGCCAGTTTTAAGATAAAGATTGAAAAGTGGGTAGTAATTGTTTTAGGTTGTTTAGTATACATGACGGTATGATCAATAATTTTTAATATCTTGTTGGCAAATTTAGCACCTGCTATGGGCTGAATCAACTGAGAAAATACGCAGCTTTTTATTTATAGATTTTTACTTTATAGTGATGTCAAAAAAGAATTTTGGAGATTATTCTAGAAACTTTATAACAGCAGTTCCAGCCGATCCCAGTAGTGAGCAAGCAATTTTTTTTAAACAAACGATACCAAAGTTTCCGGAGGAAGCCATTTACGTTTATTCTTTTAAAGAAAACAGGATGATTTTTGCAAGTGGATGGGAGGAGGTTGTTGGTTACCAGGATGACGAAATAAATATGCTGGCAATAGTGAACATGTCTGCGCCGGAATATGCTCCTTTCTCACACGACCTTAATGATAAGGCACTTCAGTTTATACATGCCAAAACGAAAGATCTTGAGAAATATAGTTTTACTATAGAACTGAAAAAAATCCATAAGAATGGAAGTTTGGTTCCTATTATTGCCCGGGTGGGTGTTTTTAGTTCGGAGAATGGCAGGATAGAATCTATAATCGGTCGTTTTCAGATAAACAGAAGCCTCATCTTCGGTAAAATAATGCGTTATGCAGCTTATGGTCCTGAAAAAGAGAAGTTTGAAGAGGAACTGAATAAAATATTATTCAGTCATCTGGCAATCTCTAATAAAGAAAAAGAGGCGCTTTCACTTGTAGCTAAGGGGTATTCATTTAAGGAAATAGCCCATGAATTTAAGGTTTCGCATTCTGCTATAGAAAAGAGAATAATTCCATTATATAAGAGGTTTGATGTGAAAAGTTTAACCCATTTGGTAAGCTTTGCATACGACAATTATATTCTACCTTAAATTACGTCCAGGTCTATAACTTTTATGTTTTTCTGATCTACTCCAATTTCAGTTAAGAGTGTTTTCCATTTTTCTTCTAGCATATTGGTGGGATCGTCGCTCCCCATTACCCATATAATATTTTTGTTCCTGATGTGCGCTATATTATGGGGCCCGTTATCTACATTGTTTAGAATTTCGTAAAATAAATTAGTTGTTATGATATCGCTCTTTACTGGTTTGCCTGGATTGATGTCATCTATCACCAGTAAGCCGCAACTTCTCCATGACCATAAATACCTGTCATACTTTTGATCTTGCGGGTCGTAAAACATACTTAACAATTTAACAGCTGTAACATAGCTGCAGCAGTTGCTGTTTATTGATGCTTCAGTTGCGATGGCCACGGCAAGTGTGGTTTTTCCACTTCCTTTAGAGCCGAAGACCAATATGTGTTGGCCTTCGCTCTTGTTTTTGAGAAAATCTAATATATAACCCTTGTAACATTCCTGTATGTTTTGGCTCCACTGACTTAATCTCAGTTGAAATGGATATTCTGCGTTTTGAATAAACATCTTAGTGGTATACCAATAATAAGCAGGATAAGACAACAGTACCAACAATATCAGTAATAGCGTGAGTATTACAGGGTGGTAGTTACATAATACACTTGCAGCAAGAGCGCCGGTGCCAAAATATAGCAGATCGGTAACTGTATCAAAAGCAACATTGAACCATGCGGGTTGAAAGGTGTATTGTCCGTTTCCTAATGCTTTTCGTTTAGACGACCTATGGAATATTAATGGCTTAAGGAAATTATAGGTTTCAAATACAACCCATAAACCCCATACTCCAAATGCAGACCAGTATTCTGCGTTGCTTATTGGTAAAGTGAGCCCCAGAAAGGAAGAAAAATCGATTACAATGGGATTATTAGAGGTTAATAGATGATGAATTGCTATTGCTGGTATAAATCCCAAGGAAAAGTGACCAAATTGATTGGCCAACCAAGAATAAGTAAGAGTTACGCCGCGGTAAGAGTCTTTTCCGATTAAGTCTTTGTTTAACTGTTTGCGAATGTGGTGCCAGGTGATTGCTCGCATGAAGATAAGATTATGTGGTGTTAGGAACTTTAAAATTAAAAAATTAAAAATACTTTTTGTCTTTTTTAATTTACCTTCAATACGGAAACGAAGAATATAGACCGAATACCATTTCGTTCTACTTTAGGCAACGATTTTGTATGCTATCGCAATGGGGTAAAATGATTATAATTGTCTCAATTCAAGCTATTGATAATGTTAGAAACGATAAGTAATTCTGAAGGGTACAGTTTTAGTATTTCAGAAGATCAGCAAATGATCAGGGAGGTGGTTAGTAATTTTGCAGAGCGAAATATTCGGGCGAACGTAATGAATTGGGATGAAGAGCAATATTTCCCTGTTGAAGTGTTCAAGCAAATGGGTGAACTTGGTTTGATGGGAGTACTTGTGCCTCAGGAATATGGAGGTTCGGGACTTGGTTACCAAGAATATGTGGACGTAATTGTTGGTATTGCAAAAGTATGCGGGTCAATTGGGCTTTCGCTGGCTGCGCACAATTCATTATGTACAGGACATATTCTTGCCTTCGCCAATATTGAACAAAAGGAAAAATGGCTACCAAAATTGGCAACAGCAGAATGGATAGGTGCATGGGGATTAACTGAGGCTAATACGGGTTCTGATGCTTTGAGGATGTCTACAACTGCGGTTTTAGATGGAGATGATTATGTAATAAACGGTTCAAAGAACTGGATCACCCATGGTAAAAGTGGGGATGTTGCCGTAGTTATGGTGCGCACTGGTGTACAGGGTAGTTCAAAAGGGATATCTGCAATCGTTGTGGAAAGAGGAACGCCTGGATTTTCTTCGGGTAAGAAGGAAAATAAATTAGGGATGAGGGCATCTGAAACCACAGAAATGATTTTCGATAATTGCAGGGTGCCAAAGGAGAATCTGCTTGGAATAGAAGGGGAGGGTTTTAAACAAGCTATGAAAGTTTTAGATGGAGGTCGTATTTCTATTGCTGCCCTATCATTGGGGATAGCTAAAGGTGCGTATGAAGCTGCTTTGGCGTATGCAAAACAAAGACATCAGTTTGGACAGCCAATTGCTAGTTTTCAAGGTATCAGTTTTAAGCTTGCAGATATGGCTACAGAAATTGAAGCTGCTGAATTGTTAATCAGGCAGGCGGCCGACATGAAAAACAGGGGGTTGGCGATGACTAAAGAATCTGCAATGGCTAAGTATTTCGCATCTGAGGTAGCTGTTCGGACTTCTACAGAGGCGGTTCAAATATTTGGTGGATATGGCTATACAAAAGATTTTCCGGTAGAAAAATTTTACAGGGATAGCAAGCTTTGTACAATAGGAGAAGGAACGTCTGAGATACAAAAGATTGTTATTGCGAGAGAAATACTAAATGCTGACTAACTATTTTTAATATTAATGTTTTAGTTACCAAAACAAACTCCTATCTTTGCAGTCCTAAAAACAACGAGAGGAGGTATTTTAACGTTATGATCATCATTAATATTAAAGACGGCGAATCACTTGATAAAGCCCTAAAACGTTTCAAGAAGAAATTCGAAAAAACTGGTGTATTAAGAGAACTACGCAGTCGCCAAGCATACGAGAAAAAATCCGTTGCTCGTCGTACGCAAGTTAAGCATGCTATCTACATCCAAAATATGCAATTAGAAGGAACAATTTAGGCCTTTTGATTTACATCATATAATTAGACCCCGAAGAATAAACTCTTCGGGGTTTTTTTTGATTTTTTATTAGGTTGGCGCATAATTGATCCCATAATTGGCCTTTGAAGAGAAGAACCAAATATTTTCCAACTGCGTTTTAATCTAATCTGTTTATAGTTTCTTTTCAGGCTGCCCCTACAAACATCCAAATTTTCCGAAGTTTATTCCTAAATACCCGAGGGTAATTTGCAATGGTGGTAATTTTTAAATCGCTACGAATTTAAGTTTGTTTTATATGGCTTGCACACAAAAAAGTTAAGTTTCTGGGTCTTTTCGGCCTTCTAGGGGTATGTTCTGGGTGAATACACCGAGCCAACACACCCACCAGAGACCCAGAACACACCCATCAAACACCGATTTTTATGCTTGCCATATCGAAGAAAACCTGTTTTTTACTCTTTAATTTTATTGTCTTTATTTAATTGCACAACAAGTTAGCATTAATAATATTTTAATTTTAGGTGATCAATTAAATTTTTGTAGATTCACTTTAAGAGCAACCAAAAATCCTATCTATGGCAGTTGAACAGTTTTTGATCTATTTGCAGCATGAGAAACGCTATTCTTCCCATACAATACAATCCTATCATTCAGATTTACTTCAATTTAATGATTTTATTACTGAAAGGTTTGAAGTGAGTCTTAATGAAGTAACTTATCAAATGGTAAGGGAGTTTATCGTTTATTTGCTTGATGAGTTTAAAATGACGGAAAGTTCAATTTCAAGAAAGCTTTCCGCCCTGAGAAGTTTTTATAAATATGAAATAAAATTAGGCTTGGTATTAGATAATCCAATGCCATTAATTCGTGCTCCGAGATTGCCTAAACGATTGCCGGTATTCGTTAATGATGAAAAATTAGATGAGCTACTTGATTCAGATGATTTTTTTGATGAAAGTTTTTCCTCTGTGAGAGATAAGACGATCATAGAAGCGCTTTTTGGAGCTGGGCTTAGGCTTTCTGAATTGTTATTTTTGAAAGAAAATGATGTTGATTTTTATGAGGGAACCCTAAAGGTGCTAGGTAAAAGAAATAAAGAAAGAATAGTGCCAGTAAGTGATGTACTTGTAAATCAGCTCAAAAAGTATATTGAGTTAAAATTGACGCAAAATTTTAATAACAAAACGGGGCGCTTATTCGTTACAGATAAAGGTGCGGATGCATACTCTAAATTAATTTACAGAATTGTACAGCGGTATTTGAAATTGATTTCAACGCAGAAAAAGTTGAGTCCCCATGTGTTGAGGCACTCTTACGCGACTAGTTTATTAAATAAAGGAGCAGATTTGAATGCGATAAAGGAGTTACTTGGGCATTCTAGTTTGGCCGCAACCCAGGTTTATACACATAATTCAGTAGAAAGATTAAAATCAATATATAAACAAGCCCATCCAAAGGCATAAAACAAGGAGGTAAATATGAAAATTACAGTTCAATCGATCCATTTCACTGCGGACCACAAGTTGTTAGATTTTATACAAAAGAAAGTTGATAAGCTGGAGCAGTTTTTTGACCAAATTATTAGTGGCGAGGTTTACCTTAAGCTAGAGAATGTAGACAATGAAGCGAATAAGATTAGTGAAATAAAGCTGAACGTACCAGGTGTCACGATGTTTGCAAAAGAGCAATGTAAATCTTTTGAAGAGGCAACCGATTTGGCGATAGAATCTTTAAGGAAGCAAATTACTAAACATAAAGATAAAACCAGAGCAAAATTGAGCGAGCATAAAGAGATGTTAAGTGCGGATGAAGTGTCTGATTATTAGAGATATATTTTAACATGTTTTTGATATTAAATTGACAGCGTAACACCTGTCAATTTTTTTTTAAAATAATTTTGCGTAGAACTTTAATTCTTGTAGATTTGCATTCCATTTCAGAGAGGGCGTTGCCTCACAAAAATGGGATGTTCTGTGAATGATTAACATTATAAAATACCATCCTGGCTTTTTAGGGATGTAAAATATAAGCCTCCTTAGCTCAGCTGGTAGAGCAACTGACTTGTAATCAGTAGGTCATTGGTTCGATCCCGATAGGAGGCTCTTTTTTTTAGGGGAGATACCAGAGTGGCCAAATGGGACAGACTGTAACTCTGTTGTCGCAAGACTTCGAAGGTTCGAATCCTTCTCTCCCCACAAAAAAAGAAGCGGAAGTAGCTCAGTTGGTAGAGCGATAGCCTTCCAAGCTATAGGTCGCGAGTTCGAACCTCGTC
>JANXVH010000171.1 GCA_025351765.1 Pedobacter sp. | reverse complement strand
ATTTAATCAACCAAATTCTCATTAAAGATAATAATTGATCTGTTTTAACTGGTTTGGTGATGTAATCAGATGCTCCGGAGGCGATACATTTTTGTCTGTCGCCAATCATAGCCTTAGCGGTAACAGCAACAATAGGTAAATTTTTGTTCATTGGCTCTTTTCTAATCATTTTTATGGTTTCATAGCCATCCATTTCTGGCATCATGATGTCCATTAAAACAATATCTATTTTTTTATCTTGTTTTAAAATCTCCAGTGCTTCTCTTCCACTTTCGGCGGTAAGTACTTCAATATTAGACCTTTCAAATGCTGCTGTTAAGGCAAATAAGTTTCGCACATCATCATCTACAACCAATACCTTTTTGAAATTCAAAATATCAGTTCCACTTTGTATTTTCTCTATCATCCTTAGTTTCTGAGCGCTAATTTGCTTTTTATTAATATGAAGCAAAATCAACAATTCCTCTAGCAGCTGCACATCAGAATGATGTGTTTTGGTAACAATTTTATGCTTTAACCTTTTTAACTGAGTCAGCTCATCTTGCGTAAAATCTTTAGCGGAGTGAATGAGAATAGTGGTTTGTTGGTGTTTAAGCGAATCAACCTTGTTGAGTAAATCCAATCCTTTAACATCTGGTAAAACATAGTCTAATATGATACAATCAAACATTTCTTTTTTGAGCAGAGAAAGGCCTTTTTTTGCGGTAGTAGCAGATAAAACTTCGATTACATCATTGCTCAACACGTCCGTAATTCTTTTCAGTTCTTCTTCATTATCATCAATTATTAAAACCCTCTTTCTTTTTTGAGTGTCGAAAGTGAAAATGCTTGACATTAATTCGTCTAATAATTTATTAGATAATGGTTTTAGATTAAAGCTTTTAGCGCCTAATTTTAAAGCTATCAGCCTGTTATCCTCACCCGATATTAAGTGCACAGGAATATGTCTCAAATTCAAATCGCTTTTTAATAGTTTTAATATCTTCCAACCGTTAGAATCTGGCATGTTTACATCTAGCGTGACAGCAATAGGATTATATTTTTGAATGCTCTCAAAAATCTCTATGTAACCCAAAGCAACCACTACTTTCAGTTTTAAATCATGAGCTTTATCAATTAAAATTTTGGTGAAACGAACATCGTCTTCAATTACGATGACCACTTTATCTTCTGTTGTGATATTGTAGCGGTCGTCATCAATTAATTGTTCAGAATTATCAGCCACCAAGTTGGTTCTTTCATGAGTTTGCGTATACAATTCTTTAACGGGATTTTGAGCATCTAACGCTACTCCTTCTTGATATTTTAGTGGTAAAAACAATGTAAACACACTTCCTTTTCCTAATTCGCTGCCTACGGTAATTGTTCCGCCAAGCAACTCTGCAAAACCTTTACTAATGGATAAACCTAAACCCGTACCCCCGTATTTACGACTGGTGGAGCCCTCGGCCTGTTGGAAAGCTTCGAATATAATTCCTTGGGTATTGCGTGAAATTCCTATTCCTGTATCTTCAATAGAGAACGCAATGATTTCTTCTCGCTTTCCCAGAGGATTCTGTTGAGTTAGGTTAGGTTTGAAAATATTCAGTTTAACGGTTCCTTTTTCAGTAAATTTAAATGCATTTGATAGCAGGTTTTTTAAGATCTGATTTAGACGTTGGATATCTGTTTCAATCATTTCTGGCAATCTGTCTTCTACATTTATTTCAAACTTAAGATTTTTGGTTTCTGAGATCGGTTTAAAAGTAGATTCTACAAAAGCAGCAATCTCTCTAAAGCTTACTGGTAAAACATCAGCAGAAATTACTCCAGATTCTATCTTAGATAGATCCAAAATATCGTTAATTAATTGAATTAGATCGTCTCCGCATGAATGAATAGTTTTTGCATATTTGATCTGCTTATCTGTTAAATTGCCCTCATGATTTTCAAATAATTGTTGAGCAAGAATTAATAAGCTATTTAACGGAGTTCTCAATTCGTGAGACATGTTAGCTAAAAATTCTGACTTGTATTTAGAAGTTAAAGTTAACTGCTCCGCTTTTTCCTCCAGCGATCTGCCCTTATCGTGTAACTCATCATTAGCTCTTCTTAATTCTTCCTGTTGTGCAGAAAGTTCACTCGCTAAAGACTGCGACTGAGTCAATAATTCCTCTGTACGGGTATTGGTTTCTATGTTGTTTAATACGATGCCAATGCTTTCTGTCAATTGATCTAAAAAATCGATGTGTGTATCACTAAAACTATCAAAAGAAGCCAGTTCAATAACCGCTTTAACATTGTTTTCGAACAGAACAGGCAAAATTACTAAATCTACAGGGGTAGCATTACCAAATCCGGAGCTTATTTGTAAATACTCATCAGGGAAATTAGTGATTCTTATTTGCTCCTTATCTTTAGCGCATTGCCCAACCAGCCCTTCACTTAGTGAGAACTCCTGATTAATAAGTTTTGAGCTTTTTTGAGCATATCCTGCAAATAATTTAAGCTTTGGCTCATCAAGTGGCTCTAATTGTTCTAAAATATAAAATGCGCCATAACGGGCATTTACCAATTCTGCCAGTTCAGATAATACTTTATTCGCCACAGCATTTCTATCCCGTTGTCCCTGCAACATTTGCGCAAACTTAGCTAAGTTAGATTTTAACCAATCTTGCTCATGGTTTCTTAAAGTAGTTCCTTTTAAGTTGGCAATCATTTGGTTGATGGTATCCTTTAATGCTTCCAATTCTCCGTTTGCATCCACACGAATAGTTCTAGTTAAATCTCCTTTAGTAACCGCTGATGCTACCTCCGAAATAGAACGAACTTGTGTTGTT
>JANXVH010000166.1 GCA_025351765.1 Pedobacter sp. | reverse complement strand
CAGCCTGCTCCCAGGAAACACCTACTACCGGATAGTCTTGATAAGCAGGATGTCTAAGATAATTGTCTACGTAAGGTTCATTGTAAGATAGCGGCCTCCTCCAAACTAATGTATCAGGAAGTTCGTTATAATAATATTCATAGTCGGCAGGGTAATTTGTCCTTATCCAGTTCAGGTATTCCAGCCAGTTGGTATTGGAAACTTCGGTTTCATCCATGTAAAATGAAGAAACAGTGGTTTCTCTTTTGCGGTTATAAGTGCTTAGTTCTTGTCCTGGAGTGTTAATTGCACTGCCACTCATCACAAACACACCACCTTCAATTTCTACCAATCCAGGGCCGGGTCCGCGCTTAAACTTATTGTTAACTTCAAACCCTCCAAATTCCTTTTTATTATAGGCCATTCCGGTTTTATCTGAAACGCCTTTTGGTTGTTTACAAGACGCAAAGGAAATCGCTATAACTAAAAGTGAGGCAAATAAATATAAGATCTTTTTTTCCATGGCTTGCTAATTGTCAAACTAAGTTTAAAATTACATAAAAAATAGCGTACGAGCCAAAAAAAAATACTTTTAGCCCTTTAGGGCATCTATTTAAACTCTTTGTTTCCTAATCCAGAACCAAAAATTAATAGCCACTAAACGTACTTCTTTGAAATTAGTTTCCACTATGCTAACTTGCGCCTGATAATTAACGTTTATTGCACGCAGATGAGCTATAAAGATTTGTTAAAAACTGTTTTTTGGGTTTTTTTGATGACAGTTTCTAACGGATTGTATGCACAGTCTGTGCAGCCTGTTACACTAACCACAGGAAGCAAACCTAACAATATAGTTACTGCAGTACCTTTTTTGTTAATTACGCCAGATGCCAGATCAGGTGGTATGGGGAATGCAGGGGTAGCAACTCATCCTGATGCAAATGCCATGAGTATTAATCCTGCTAAGCTTGCTTTTCTTGATAAAAAGTATGGCTTCGCCGCATCCTATAGCCCATGGCTTAAGAGCTTAGTTCCTGACATTAATTTAGGCTATCTAAGCGGGTATTATATGCTTGATGAAACGAATACCATTGCTGGTTCATTGCGTTACTTCTCACTTGGAGAAATTCAGTTTATTGATGTGAATCAACAGGATCTTGGTATTTATAGTCCCAATGAACTGGCTGTAGATTTCACTTATGCAAAACGATTTGGTGATTCTTTTTCAATAGGAACTTCGCTACGTTATATTTATTCAAACCTATCTTCCGGGCAAACTATCCAAGGCCAGCAAAGATATGCGGGGAAGGCAGTTGCTGTTGATGTTTCTGCTTATTACAAAACTAATTCAATATTATTGGGTAAGGATGCAATTATATCGGCCGGTGCCAATATCTCAAATATAGGAACAAAAATGGGGTATGCGGACGGTGCTGTTAAGAGTTTTTTACCTACAAATCTTAAATTGGGTGCTGCGACTACTTTTTTAGTAGACGATTACAATACATTTACTTTTGCGTTGGATTTAAATAAATTGTTGGTACCTACACAGCCTATTTACGACAGTAGTGGTAATATACTTTCAGGCAGAGACCCTAATCGTTCTGTCCCAGCGGGTATATTTGGGTCTTTTACTGACGCACCTAATGGCTTTGGCGAAGAATTGAGAGAGGTAAATATTGCCGCAGGTGTAGAATATTGGTATAATCAACAGTTTGCCTTCCGTGCAGGTTATTTTTATGAAAACCCCACAAAGGGAGATCAGCGTTACTTAACATTGGGGACAGGCCTTAAATACAACGTTTTTAATATCGATTTCTCTTATTTAATAGCCAATCCACAAAAAAGCCCGCTTGCCAATACCTTGCGATTCACATTGCTTTTTAACTTTGGAGATTCCATGTAAATTAACACAAGAACGATTATGAAAATTAAAGTAGGCTTTGGTTTTGATGTACATCAGCTTAAAGACGGACATCCATTTATTATGGGGGGTGTAAATTTGGAGCATTCTAAAGGAGCTTACGGGCACTCTGACGCTGATGTACTGCTACATGCCATTTGTGACGCGCTTCTCGGCGCAGCTAATCTAAGGGATATTGGCTTTCACTTTAACAATACTGACCAAAGATGGAAAGGAATAAGCAGCTTGATCCTGTTGCAAGAAAGCGTAAAACTTATAAAAGATAAAGGATGGGAAATTGGAAACATTGACGCAATGATATGTCTTGAAGCGCCAAAGATAAATCCTCATATCCCAGCTATGCAAAAAAAGATTGCAGAAGCCATAGAGATCTCTGCCGATGATATTTCTATTAAAGCTACAACAAACGAACAAATGGGATTTATTGGAAGAGAAGAAGGGGTAGTAGCCTATGCTGTTTGCTTAATACAGAAACAATAAGTAAGGCCGAATTTTCTTTTAACACTCCAGCCCTACTTGTAAAAATTATTAGGAAATTTAATCTTCAAGATAACCAAACTTCCCTTGATTAAAGTCGCTGATTGCTATTTGAATCTCTTCCTGGCTATTCATTAAAAATGGGCCATATTGGGCAATCGGCTCGTTTATTGGTTCTCCACTCAATACTAGGATCACTGAACTTTCAAGAGCTTCAACCTGTATTTCATCCCCGTCATTGTTGAAATGAACAAATTGATCAGTTAAGGCAACTTCCTCCCCATTTATTAGCACCCCCCCTTCAATAATCACAAATCCAGTATTAAAATTTTCAGGAAAGCTTAGAGTGGTTTTAGCACCTTTATTTAGCCTTGCATTATAAAGATGCAGTGGCGAAAAGGTACTGGCAGAACCTTTAATCCCTTTGTACTCCCCAGCAATAATTTGTATTACGCCACCTCCGTCAGGCAAGTTGTATCTTGCCATTTCGGCATTTTTAATATCCTGATACTTAGGGCGGCTCATCTTATCTTTCGCAGGCAAATTAACCCAAAGCTGTACCATTTGGAAATCCCCACCAGTAAGGCTAAATTCCTGCTCATGATATTCTTTATGCAAAATGCCGCTTGCTGCTGTCATCCATTGTACATCGCCGGGATAAATAATCCCGCTGTTACCAGCGCTGTCATGATGTGATACCGCACCTTGATAAGCTATTGTTACCGTCTCAAAGCCGCGGTGTGGATGCACACCCACACCCCTAGGTTCATTTCTTGCTGAAAAGTTAATCTTTGAATTATAATCCAGCAGAAAAAATGGGCTCATTTTTATTTTATAACCACTGGGAAAAAAATTATGAACCCTAAATCCATCCCCCACCATATGTGGTGCTGGCGCTTTCAACACCGCCGAGATTGTTTTAATTTTTGCTTCCACTTTGTCTCCTTTCTTTTTGACTGGATACGTATTGTTTTTTTAGGCTTGTTTTACAAACTGCAATTCGCCTGCTAATTTTACTTCTTCACTTACCATTACACCACCCGTTTCCAAAGCTGCATTCCATGATAGTCCAAAATCGGTTCTGTTGATTTTGCCTGATAACGTAAATCCTGCCTTAGTGTTTCCCCATGGATCTGTGGCTATTCCGCCAAATTCCACATTTAACTTAACGGGCTTAGTTGTTCCTTTAACGGTTAAATCACCATCTAATACATAATCTCCGCCATCTTTCTTGAAAGATGTAGATGTAAAGCTGATTTTAGGGTGATTTTCTGCGTCAAAGAAATCACCGCTAATCAAGTGGTTATCTCTATCTTTGTTGCCTGTATCTATTGAACCGGTTTCTGCTTCAAACGTTACTTTAGCATCTTCAAAATCTTCCGATTCTGAAGTCAGGATAGCGCTGATTACATTCAGGCTTCCGGTTACGTTAGTAATCATCAAATGTTTTACTTTAAACTGAAGTTCACTGTGGGTTGGGTCTAAAGACCAATTAGTAGTTGCCATAACATTATTTTTTGTAGTTATTAAAATTATGATACAAATGTACCGTCATACAACGGGAGTCACATTGACCTATGTTAAGAAAGTGATAGCAATATTCTATATGCGAAAATGCTTGTGAGCCAAATCTTTACGCACTCGACTTAAAGATTCTGGCGTAATGCCAAGGTAAGAGGCAATCATCCATTGTGGAACCCTAAGCGTCAGGCTAGGATATAAAGTAATAAAATTTAAATATCTCTCTTCAGCTGTGGCGCTCAGGAGCATGTTTATGCGCTTTTGCATAAATCGGATAAAATTATTGAGCATGTTGTGGTTCAAATCATGCATACATGGTACATGCTTGGCAGATTCATTCATGAAGTCCTTATGGACAAGCAGTGCTTTAGTTGGCTCAATGGCGTCTATAAACAAATCAGACGCCTCATTAAATAGCATTCCATTACGCTCGCTTAACCACCATTGCTCCGGAGCAAATTGTATAATATGTGTTTTACCTTTGCTATCAATAGAGTAGCTTCTCATTAACCCACTCAAAACAAAATATCCGTTGGCAGAAGTATCACCCTTCATTAGGATCATTTCGTTTTTCTCGAAAGTTTTAATCTTCAATCTATCAGATATTAGCGCAAATTGTTCGTCCGTAATCGCTACTTTATTTTGAAGGTAGGTTTTAAATGTTTCTAGCAAAGGATCCATTTGCAGTGGCTATTTCTTTTCAGGATTGATGGAAGAAAAATCGACACCACATTTGCAGTTACCGCCACATACTCCGTTTTTTGGAGCTATTGAGCGATAAACCATTCGGCCAACATATATCAATGCAGCAACAAACAAGATAATTACCAGAATGGTTTGAATGTCCATATTACAAAAATAGAAAAAACGCGAGTGTTAAGCCGTCTACAAAATGTAAATTTAACCCTCCATTAAACCTACTGTTCCTCCCACCCAATTAAAGTCCTTATTGTACCTTACACCGATCATTTTTCCCCTACTTAAACGAGCCAGGTTAATACAAAGTTTAGGTTCTTCATTGTCAGGCCACAGATACATCAGGCGTATTTCTACTTTAACGCCTCCGTTAGGAGATTTTACAACAGGTTCATAATTTACTTTGCGCTGTAAAATCCAGTTTTTAGGATCAATAATCGCTAAAATATCTTGCAATTTAACGTCAATAACAACGCCCATACCAGCAAATGAAAACAAGGGTTTTAATACATAATTTTCCAAATCCTTCGGAATGTTCGTCAGTTCATTCAAAAAATGGGTTTCGGGTACAAATTCACTTTTAAGAAAAGGCATGGTAAATTTACTTATTCGATAGAACCAGTTAGGGTGGGTTACCCATTCAATGTCAAGTTCATCTCTGGGGTCAAAGCTTTCTTTGAAAAGTTCAGTTTTTTCTGTTACTTCATCGAATATAAGGCGATTATACAGGCGTTTCAATTTAATTTTCTCATTATTTTCCATATAAAATAATGAATCGCCCTCCTTAAAAATATCGGTAAGAGCCAATATTTTAATCCCTAAATATTTCTGTGTTACATAAAAATCGATCGCTGTTTTTTGGTCTTGTGCATCAACATCCATAAGCGCTACCTCATGTGGTTTATGGCTGCCTAAAATTACCTGTTTAAGTAATGCAATATAAGATTCCTCATTATAGCCACCAAAAAAGGGGCTGAGGTTAGTTGCTAATCCGTAATAATTAGCGTATTGCTGGGCCATATGAAGCTGAAATCCGTACAAAGATGGAAAACCCTGCATCTCTATTAATTTTGGTATAAGATTGCCTTTGTCATCCTTGCAGATACCGAAATCAAAAGTCAGAAAGTGCGGGTGATCATTTTCTGAGGGCACTTTCCAATCTATGGGGATAGCATGCTCAGTGAGGTTTTTAAAATCATTCCCCTTAATCAGGCTGATGATTTCTTCACCGGCCTCAGTAAGTTTCTGCTGCAAATCTGCAGGAATGAACACAGGTGTTTCCGCTACCCTAAAAGGTATTTCGGGATAGCCTTTTTGCAAGCCCGCCAAAAATTCCTTGTATTTTATATTTGAGTAATTGCTATTAAAAGCTTCTCGGTATTTGCTAATCATAGTTAAACTGTTTCATGCAGGGTGTTTATCGCCTGTGTTATAAAATTGGGTAGTATTACACTTTGTGTAAGCTGTAGCTTATCCGGATCATCAACGCTGGCAAGCATGTCTTTGTATTTCGCTAAGCCATGATTAGCTATGATACTATTTTTTTTCTCGTCCTGGATCAAATACATTTTCATTCCAAGAGGATCCGCTTCCGGATGAAACTGTGTTCCAACAATTTCATTGGTAAACCTCACCGCCATAACGCAACGTTCCAAATCTACATGAGGTCTTTCTTTTTCAATAGCTAGAACGCTTGCGTATGGATTTGAAAAAGAGACATCTTCAGGGTTTACAACTTGCCAGTCCCTACTGTCAACTGTAAAGAGTGGATTTGAGAGTCCATCAAAAATGCTTTCTTCTGTTCCCGCTTCTGTTAAAAACACAGGAAAAATTCCGAATGCGGTGGATCGCCTCCTAATTACTTTGCCAACATTAAATTTTCTGCAGGCCATTTGGTAAGAGTGACAAATTAGGAAAACGTGTTTTTTAGCAAAACTACTGGTATTGTTAAATGATTCGACTGAGTCCAAAAGATTGAAAAAATCAATTTCCCACTTCATGCCTTCACCATCATACGGACTGCCCGGGCCTCCACTTGATATATAAATGTCAAATGTCAAATCTGGTATTTCGCCTTTCTGCCTCAAATCAAAAATATCATAGGTGATGTTCAGACCAGAAGTCTCTTTATAACGCGATAAGATTTCCTTTATTCCCCGCAACCCCTGGTTGGGCGCGCCGTTATTCATATCAATTACTGCAACCCTAATCATTGTTCTCCACTATTCTCACTATTTTGCTCCTATTAAAGTTTGCGTTGTGATATAATCCACTACGGCTTCAAAGTTACCACTTTGTTCGTAAACAGCCAATTGTCTGTCCGCACCAGTACCATTTTCTAATATTTTAAGAACGTAGTTAATGTCTCTCCTGCAACCTAATTCATCCACCACATCATCTATGAAATCAAGCAGTTCAAGGATCAGGTTGCGACAATTTACCTCCATCTCCTTGCCAAAATCTATTAAGTTACCATCTATGCCATACCTTGCAGCGCGCCATTTATTCTCATTGATGAGTGCTCTAGAATAACTGATAAATGTTAAATTTTGAAGCCTAAGCTTATACAATTTTGCACAAAGACATTGAAATAAGGCTGTAAAGGCCATAGTTTCATCTATCAGCATCGGGCAATCGCAAATCCTAAATTCAATGGTTTCAAAAAAAGGATGTACCCTGATGTCCCACCAAATCTTTTTTGCATTGTCTATACTATTTGTCTTTATCAATAGCTTTACGTAGTTGTCGTAATCTTCAATACTATTAAAAATATCTGGGATGCCTGTTCTAGGAAACTTGTCAAATACCTTAGTCCTAAACGACTTATATCCAGTATTTCTATTTTCCCAAAATGGAGAATTGGTTGATAATGCAAACACATGTGGCAGGAAGTAACGCACCTGATTAGCTATATGTATGGCCAATTCACGTGATTGAAATCCTACATGTACATGGAGACCAAAGATCAGGTTAGATCGCGCGGCCTCCTGCAACTCATTCACAATCTCACTGTAGCGGGGATGCTCCGTAATCAGTTGCTTTTCCCAATGAGAAAACGGATGGGTTCCTGCCGCCCCTATCCTTAAGCCCTGCTCACCGGCAAGCTGCGAAACAGTATAACGCAGTTGAGAGATTTCGTCCCTTGCCTGATCAGTGTTTTTGCAGATCCCGGTACCAACTTCAACAACTGCCTGGTGCATTTCTGCTTTTACCTGGTCCTTATGAATCTTTTGGGCTGCCTCAACAATCTTCTGATCATGGGACGTCAACTCACGGGTAACTGGGTCAACAACCATGTATTCCTCTTCAACGCCAAGCGTAAATTCATTTTTCATACTTACCTACTTATTTTTTGATGTAGCTGTCTTTTTAGCGGGAGCTTTAGTAGCGGTTTTAGCATCTATAGGTTTTTTACCCACCACGATAGTAGCTTTAGGCAAAGCAATCTTCTTAACCTGTTTCTTTGTTGCCTGGGCAATTAAGGAAAGGCCTGCTGCTGAATTCTTAGTATAAGTACCCCAGGTTAAGTTATCTTGACCTACAACCTGTCCCTTTGCTCTTTCAATGGCGTATTTGGCAGTAGTTTCCACTACCCAATCAAAATTTTCCTGCCCAACACTTGTCACTTCCGCATCAGGTGCGGGATTGCAAAAATCAATGGCGTAAGGAATACCATCACGAACAGCAAATTCCACCGTATTAAAATCGTAGCCTAAGTATTGGTTTAATTTGATTACATAATCATGTATGGTTTTCAACAATGTTTCATTTGAGGGTGGGGTATCAACCTGGTAGCGTAAATGAAATGGATTTCGAGGTTCGTATTGCATAATTCTAACATGTTTACCACCGATACAATAGCACCTAAAATATTCTGTAAATTCAATCTCTTCTTGCAGCATCATTACGTGGCGTTTGGTCTTACTGTGTTTATCAAAAAAGTCTTCCTTATCATGTAATTTATAAACCTCTTTCCAGCCACCGCCATCATAAGGTTTCATGTAAGCTGGAAAACCAGTATATTCAAATATCTCATCCCATGCCATAGGAAAGGCCAAGTTGCTGAATGATTGGTCTGTCGTATCATCTGGCATTTCATAAGAAGGAATCAATGCCGTTTTAGGTACCGGTACGCCAATCTGTATCGCTAAAGCATTATTAAAAAACTTTTCATCTGCACTCCACCAAAAAGGGTTGTTGATTACGGCAGTTCCTGTGATGGCAGCATTTTTCATTGCTGCTCTGTAAAAAGGAACATCCTGAGATATCCTATCTATAATAACGGCATAATCCAAGGGTTTAGCTTGAAATATCTTATCGATACTTACAAATTCGGCGGTGATGTCTTTTGCAGCAATTTCATTTATACGGTTTACAACGGCTTCAGGAAATGACCTTTCTTTGCCGAATAAGATTCCAATTTTCTTCATATTATATTTTTAATGTTTTAATTCTCATAAATTTAATAGTAAAACAACCTTAAATGTTTTACAATTGTGACAAGTATTCTGGCATCATGCTCCTCCAAATAGGCCAATCATGATCGGCATTATGCCTAATGTCCAGCCAATGATTTATTCCTTTGTTATTTAGTATGGCAGAAAGCCGCTCATTATCTGCCTTGCAAATGTCTTTGTCAGATGTGCCAAGTATAATCTTCATATCCCATAGCGCCGGGTTGCTGTCGTTAACCAGAAAGTCCACTGGGTTATTAAAGTAAACCTCATCGTTGTAAAAACCATCTAGCTTGCTTCGCATGTCAAATGCACCGCTTAAGCTAAACATGTGACTTACCAACCATGGATACCTGAAAGCAAAGTTTGCGGCGTGATAACCTCCAAAGCTACATCCTGCGGTAACAATTTTGCTATGCCCTGTTTCATGCCTGGCCAGCCCAACTACTTCCTCTAAAATCGCTTTATCGTACCAAATGTGGTTTTTTGCCCGGTCGGCCGGATGGATACTTTTATTATACCAACTTTGTTTATCAACGCTATCCGGACAATAGACCTTAATCTTTCCCTCATCAATAAACCATTGGATGGAATCAATCATTTTAAAATCCTTGTTTTCGTAATATCTACCCATGCTGGTTGGAAATAAGATAACTGGATAACCACTATGTCCAAAAACCAATAGCTCAAGATCACCACTCAGGTTATGGCTATACCATTTCTTATATTCTTCTTTCATGCCATGAAATTTAGGTGCTATAAGGTAAGAGATTTCTGTTGTTAAATAAAATCTACTACAGTGAGGAATAATCTTTTAAAGAGAATAGTAACTTTGCGCATTATTAGTGAGAGAGATATTGCTGAATTATGAAAGCCACCATGTTATTTACTGAGTTTATTAAAAGTCAATTGGTATTGAAATCTGTACACTTGAACAGAGAGGTAGAACTGGAGGTTCTTCTGCCTGCCGGCCTTTTGGGAAATGAACTACTTAATTTGCTAATATTGAATGATGGGCAAGAGGTAGTGGGGCTCAAATTGCAGCATACATTAACAACACTTAATGCAAAAGGCAAAACGGGGTTAATAGCAGCCGTGGCCGTTAAAGCATCAGAAGAGCGAATTCAAGAATATGGAGTAGCAGGAGTACCAGATTATCTTGGTCGCGGTTCAATGGCCACTGCCTATTCAGATTTTATCATTAAAGAATTAATTCCATATTTAGAAAAGGTAATCCCGTATAAGATTAATGGTACTAGAGCATTTGCCGGCTTCTCCCTAGGCGGATTGAGTGCATTTGATATTGCCTGGAACAATCCCCATATTTTTGATGTAGCTGGTGTAATGTCAGGGGCATTCTGGTGGCGAAAAAAAGACTTGAAAGACGGGTATACCGATGCGGACAGGATTTTGCACAATTCTATCAAAAGCACTCAAAGAAAACCAAATTTGAAATTCTGGCTAATGACAGGTACTGAAGATGAGAAGGCAGATAGAAATAAAAATTATATCATCGATTCTATCGATGATACTATCGACGTAATTAAAGAATTATTGAAAAAGGGTTATAAAAGACCCGAAGACATTTGTTACTATGAGATGGTTGGCGGGCAACATAACGTGGCTACCTGGGCAAAAGCATTGCCTTCATTTTTAATGTGGGCGTTTCCGTCAAAATTAAGCTAGTCTTCCTTTGCTGGCTCCGGGTTTTTATGGCCTACAAACTTTTGGAAGTTCTCCGCATTTTCATCGGCCAGTACATCTCCGCCCGCTTCAGGCTCCAGGTTATTGTCTAAACGTGCATTCCATTCATCAAGACCAGTTGGCTTTATGTCGCCACTCTTAGGAGTTTTGCTATTTTCAGGATTAATATTTTGCGCATTCATGTTGTTCTTTTGAATATAACAATAAATCATAAGCATTGTTTAGTTAAGGTGGCAACAAAAAATGCAAACTAAAGAATGACCATCATCCTAGTTTCCGAATTTGATCAATCGAAGTAATTCACAAATCAGCTGTTGCAGGCGCGCTTTACCATCATTTTATATGGCTGGCACACACATAAGGGTTTTAAAAGGGTCGGGTAGGAGCTACATAGGACTTTACCTCCTTCCCAACTCCTATGTAAGTCCTATGTAACTCCTATCAAAGTCCTATTTCTATGCCATCCATATAAGAGCCATATAAATACCTGGTATATGCCTTGTCCTAAATAGCTATATGGTTTATCAATTAATAAGCTTAAATATGCGCTTGCCTTTTAACCGTACAATACGTTAACTACGCTACAAAAAGAGTATCAAGAAGTGGTAAAGAGACCTTAAAAAAACATGGATTTATACTGAATTGAAATGTGACAATTGGTGTCATATTTTTAAACTAACACGCTGATATTTCGATAATAAACCTTATCTTTGCGCCAAAATTTACACGCATTTTATGCAAAAAATAAGAAACATAGCTATTATAGCACACGTTGATCACGGGAAAACAACACTGGTTGATAAGATATTACACTCTTGTTCAATTTTTCGTGATAACGAGCAAACAGGTGATTTAATCCTTGATAATAATGACCTGGAACGTGAACGTGGTATTACCATCGTTTCCAAAAACGTTTCAGTACAGTATAAAGATATCAAGATCAACATCATTGATACTCCTGGTCACGCGGATTTTGGCGGTGAGGTAGAACGCGTATTAAAAATGGCTGACGGTGTGTTATTACTGTGTGATGCTTTTGAAGGTGCAATGCCTCAAACGCGTTTTGTTACACAAAAAGCACTTGCATTAGGTTTAAAGCCTATTGTTGTAGTGAATAAAGTAGACAAAGAAAACTGTCGCCCTGAAGAGGTTTACGAACAAATTTTCGAATTGTTCTTTAATCTTGAAGCAACAGAAGATCAATTAGATTTCCCTGTTATTTACGGTTCTTCTAAACAAGGCTGGATGAGCACTGACTGGAAAGTTCCAACTACAGATATCTTTGCTTTATTAGATGCTGTTGTAGCTAATATTCCTCCAGCTCCAAACAACGATGGTACTCTGCAAATGCAGATCACTTCGTTAGATTATTCATCCTTCGTAGGCCGTATTGCAGTTGGTCGCGTTCACCGTGGTGTTATTAAAGAAAACCAACCGGTTACTTTGATTAAACGTGATGGTAAACAAGTAAAATCAAGAGTAAAAGAATTATATACTTTCGAAGGTTTAGGAAAAATCCGTACTACAGAAGTTAAATCTGGTGATATCTGCGCGGTTGTTGGTATTGATGGTTTTGATATTGGTGATACTATTGCTGATTTTGATGCTCCAGAGCAATTGCCGGTAATCAAAATTGATGAGCCTACAATGAACATGTTGTTCACGATCAATAACTCACCATTTTTTGGTAAGGAAGGTAAATTTGTTACTTCTCAACGTATAAAAGAACGTTTATATAAAGAAATGGAAAAAAATCTTGCCCTTAAAGTGGTTGAGACGGAATCTCCAGATTCTTATTTGGTTTACGGAAGAGGTATCCTGCATTTGTCAGTACTGATCGAGACGATGCGTCGCGAGGGTTATGAAATCCAAGTTGGACAGCCACAAGTAATTACCAAAGAAATTGATGGTAAGAAATGTGAACCAATTGAAACGCTTATTGTAGATGTACCGGGCGAAGTTGCTGGTAAGGTAATAGAATTGGTAACTCAGCGTAAAGGTGAGTTATTAGTAATGGAGCCAAAAGGTGATTTACAGCATTTAGAGTTTGAAATTCCTTCACGTGGAATCATCGGCTTAAGAAACAATGTTTTAACTGCTACCGCAGGAGAAGCAATTATGGCTCACCGTTTCAAGTCTTACGAGCCTTGGAAGGGTACTATTCCAGGAAGATTGAACGGTGTATTGGTTTCTATGGATAAAGGTAACACTACGGCTTATTCTATAGATAAGCTTCAGGATAGAGGTCGTTTCTTTGTTGATCCAGGGGTTGATGTTTACGAAGGTCAGATCATGGGTGAGCACATCCGCGATAATGATTTGGTTGTAAATATTGTTAAAGGTAAAGCATTAACTAACATGCGTGCTTCTGGTACTGATGATAATACACGTATTGCCCCTGCCATTAAATTCTCACTTGAGGAAGCAATGGAATATATTCAGGCAGATGAGTACATCGAAATTACTCCCTTAAGCATGCGCCTACGTAAAATATATTTAACAGAGAATGAACGTAAAGTCAATGCCAAGAAGTTCTTGTAACTGATCTTTATTCTTAAGATAAGTAAGGCCACGGAGAAATCTGTGGCCTTTTTATTGGTTTAAATCAGGATGGTACACTGCGCTGCTGCTGGTAGTACTAATCGTTTGTTTTTCTATGCCTAATGAAATAGCCTGCCAAACTAATAGCAATAAATAAATGGTTGATTAGGTTTGGAATCAGCCCATAGTATTTTCTGAATATTTTAAAACGTTCTTTTAGGCTTGAAAAGTGTTTTTTCTTAGACATGCCACCCACCAGGTATTTAGCTACATAAATGTGTGTATTGACTATACTGGATGCTTTTTTTGCACATTTAATGATCCAGTCAATATCTGAACTGTATTTGTAACTTAAATCAAACGGCTCTGTAATGGATCTTTTTATGTAGATAGCCTGATGGCTAACACTCATTCCTAACTTAAAGCTACGCCAATTAAAGTGCTCTGGGGCACGGTGCCTGCGCTGACCAAGGCTTTCCCAATTGTTATTGTACATTTCTGTTTCACCATAATACATATCAGCAGAATCAGCAGTTTCAAATACTTCAGCAACTGTTTCTACGGAATATATCTCATCTCCGGAGTTCATAAATAGAATATAATCACCTGTTGCCAGGGTCAATCCTTTGTTCATTGCATCATAGATTCCCTTGTCAGGTTCAGAAATTAGTTTCGAAATCTTGTCTCTGTAGCGCTCAAGAATACGACTTGTGCCGTCAGTAGAAGCGCCATCAATAATAATATATTCTATATTTTTATAGGTTTGATTTAATACAGACAGCAGGGTGCGTTCAATGTCTTTAACATTGTTATATACGATGGTTATAACGCTTAATTTCGGCTGCATGGTTAGCCGTAATATACTATTATTTAGGCATTAAATCTATTAGCGACTGGTATAATAAATAATGCTTTTCTGCAACTACTGCTTCAGAAAATTGATTTAGAATTGTTTTTCTCGCTTCTTTCTGGATTTCTACCGCATTTTCTTCGTGATATAGCCATTCTATACCTGTAGCGAGATCTTCTGATGATTCGTATGCTGCCAGGTAACCGTTTTGTAAATGTTTAACCATATCTGGTATGCCACCTGTTGTAAAGGCGACTACAGGTGTGGCGCAAGCTAGACTTTCCATTACTGTGTTTGGTAAATTATCTTCCAGAGAAGGGGTTACGAATACATCTGCAGCAGAATAGCATTTTGCAAGGTGGTCATCGTTGTTAATCGTTCCCAGAAAAGTTGTCCTAAAGGGAAATTCTGGCATCTCCACATTTTCCTTGTTACCGAAAATCACCAGTTCAATCTTGTTTTTATCTATACCTGGTCTCGTGGCCAAATCATTCAATGCTTCAATGAGATATGAGGTTCCTTTATGCTTGTCGTTTTCAGAGGGCATAAAACCACTCATCAACACAAATTTATCAGGGCTGATCTTCAAGATCTTTTTTGCCTCAGATTTTACATAGGGCTTAAAAATGCCGGTTTCTATGGTATTAGGAATTACTGTAGTAGAGCGAAATCCCATTAAGCTGCTCAACTTAACAGAATTGGCCATCCAGTTACTTGGTGCAATAATATGGCAGCTAAGTTCTGAGTATGCTTTCTTTTTTCTAAGCCAGGTTTTATGAGAAAGGTCATCCTTGCCGCTTTGTTTTAGTATGGGGCAAAAACCACATTCTTTGTGATAGTTTTCGCAGGAGTAACGGACGTGACAGCCTCCTGTAAAAGCATTGCTATCATGAAAAGTCCACACTATTGGTTTATCCAGTTTGTCCAGTTCTGCAATAAATTTTGGAGATAAAAAGCCGTGGTTAATCCAGTGGAGATGGATAATATCTGCCTCTTTAACTGCTGGGTGATCAATTACTGAGCTACCAAACCATTGTAAGGAAAATGGCGTTTTTACTGCTTTTGAAAAGACCTTAGAAAGATAACGTTCCGCAAGAATATTAAATACTGCTTTTGCCCTTCTAAAAGGACTTTTGCTAAATGTTCCTGTTAGGTTACTATCCTTAAATTGGAAATAGACCATCACTTTTGACGCTACCCCTATGGTGTTTAGTGCCTTGTTTAATCTTAAGCAGGCCCTTCCGGCACCTCCATTTCCTTCGTAGGTATTTAGATGTACTATTTTCAATTGAATAGGCTTGATTTCTCGGGTAAATTTATTGTTATTTTGGTTAAGTTTCATCCTTTCTGATATTCTTGTGTATTTTCGTTTATATATCCAGTTTAATGCTTTTATGAAGAGATTATTGTGTGCTTTTGGCCTTTTTATCCTATTCTCAAATACCTCGGCCTTTGCGCAGGGCGATCCTTATTTTCTTGCTAATCCGGCACTCAGTCCGGATGACCAAACCGTAGTATTTAGTTTTGACGGCGACTTGTGGAAGGTTGCTTCCACCGGCGGATCTGCCAGTAGAATTACGGCTATGCCGGGAGATGAGATCAATCCAAGGATCTCTCCTGATGGTAAATGGATTGCATTTTCCTCTAACCAGTTTGGTAACTATGATGTCTATATCATGGCACTTTCTGGGGGCGAGGTGAAGCAACTTACATTTAATGACGCAGCTGATGAACTGGATAGTTGGAGCTGGGATTCTAAGTTTTTATATTTTACTTCTGGACGATATAACAGTTATAGTAGTTATAAAGTTTCTGTTACCGGCGGAACAGCTGTACGATTGTTTAACTCTTATTTTAATACCACACATAATGTTGCTGAAGCTCCAGACGGGGAATTGTTTTTTAATGATACATGGGAGAGCAAGAGTTTTGCGAATCGTAAACGGTACAAGGGAGCGTATAATCCCGATATACAATCTTATAATCCGAAAACTAAAACCTATAAACAATATACTGATTATAGGGGAAAAGATTTCTGGGCAACCATAGATAAGAAAGGCAATGTCTATTTCGTATCTGACGAGGCTAACGATGAACTGAACCTTTATACATTTATTTCTGGTAGAAAAACCAAGTTAACCAGCTTTGAATCTCCTGTAAGGCGCCCTTTCGTTTCTGCTAGTGGTAATAAAATAGTATTTGAGAAAGATTATCAACTTTATATTTATGACGTTGCATCAAAAAAAACGGATAAGATCAGCATCAATGTTTCCAGAAATAATGTGCTAGAAAAGACTCAGGAGTTTGATGTAAGGGGTAACATTTCTGCTTTCGACTTATCACCAGATGGCAACAAGCTTGCTTTTGTTTCGCGGGGTGAATTGTTTGTAAGTGATGCAGAAGGTAAATATATTAGGAAAATGGAGCGTTCTGGCGCATTCGGTTTGGCAGATGAACGTGTACTTGAAGTAAAATGGCTTTCCGATAACTTGACCTTACTTTTTAACCAGACGTACAAGGGCTATCAAAACTGGTTTACCTTACTTGCTGATGGTAAAGGTAGCATGAAACAACTAACAAAGGATAACCGCAACAACCGCGACATTGCCTTCAATAAAGCACGTACTTCGGCTGTTTATTTGAGTGGGAGGGATGAGGTAAGATTACTTGATTTGAAATCGTTGGATAGTAAAGTAATTGTTAAGGATGAGATTTGGGCATTTCAAAATTCAACACCATCCTTTTCCTCTAATGGCGAATATGTATTGTTTACTGCCTATAGAAATTTTGAACAGGATATTTTTGTACATCATATTAAAGACAATAAGACGATTAACCTCACAAATACTGGAGTCACAGAATCATCGCCTTCATGGTCGCCAGACGGAAAGTATATCTTTTTTAATAGCATGCGTACAAAGCCCAATTATCCTTTTGGTCCGCAAAATGCCAGGGTATATAGAATGGCACTTGATGATTACGATCAGCCTTACCGAAGTGATAAGTTTGACGATCTATTTAAGCCAAAGAAGGTAGAGAAGACAGATAATACACCAGCAGTTAAAAACCCTGTCGACAAAAAAGCCACAAAGAAACCTGGTGTTAAAGATTCATTGGCAAAGCCTGCGGCTAAGGCAGTAAAGCCTGCAGATATGATTACCATCAATGTCCAAAACATTATGGATAGGGTGGAACAAGTTAGTCCGTCATTTGGTACTCAATATGGCACTGCCGTATTTGCAAAGGGAGAGAAAACCTATGTTTTTTATTATTCTGACCATGAAGGCGGATCACCAGCATTATACCGAACTATAATTGAACCTTTCGAAAATAATAAAACGGAAAAAGTGGTTGATGGAGCTGCGGATATCATTGAGGTGGGAGACAGGTATTACG
>JANXVH010000161.1 GCA_025351765.1 Pedobacter sp. | reverse complement strand
TGGACACATTTCAAAACGGCCTAATAAAACACTTTTGCTCTATCATTTAGTTTTTCCTGTGAAATATAGAAAAAAAGCGATTGATGAACAAATTGGTGTTTCCCTAAAAGAGATTTGTTTAGGTCTATCTGAACGATTTGATGTCCAGTTTGTCGAAATCGGGTTTGAAGAAGATCATGTTCATGAATTTATTTGATATTTAATACCTCGAGGCTTGCCTCGGGGTTGTTTATTGAACTTAATGGGGATGACAAGCTAACAAAACAAGCTGCCGAGGCTGGGAAGAAGACTGTTGAGGGAAAAGCTAATCAGGGGGGTGATAAGGAAAACACTTCAGACAATGATAGCTTTTGGTCTCATTTAATTGGACCAGGAATGGTGTTGTCAGGCCAACCTATAAATGCTTTGAAAGCAGTTGGTGCCGCCGGCTCAAACCCAGGCTCTTCTATTGTTTCTTATGGTGCAGATAAGGCTTTAGTATGGCTTTCCAAGCAAACCGGGGAAAATTTATCGCATTTTTCTAAACAAGTATTTACTGGATTTGCATCAAAAACAGGAGGTGAGGCTGGAATAAGAATAACAGCAAGTACATCAGTGGGGAGAGTCATAGGTCGGTGGATTCCTATAGCTGGTATGGGATTGATTTATTATGATTTTGCTAAAAATATAGCTTTACCTATGGGGGTAGCAAATGGGGCGTATCACGAATCTAATACACGAAGCGGCAATTGGATCTCAAATTTACCGCATTAAAACTATTGACTTATGAATATTGATTATTTTGAACAATTGTTGCGATTTATTGATCACCAACGTTGGAAATATAAATTTCTATTAACAAGAGAAACTCAACTGGAAAATGATATGGGAATAACAGGTGACGATGCCGTTAGTTTTCTTTTAGCATATGGAAAAGAGTTTAATGTAGATATATCAAATTTTATGGCAGCAGATTATTTCAAAGGTGAAGGCGTAGATATTTTAGGTGGGATAATAAGAATGTTTACTAACAAGCAAGAACCCCAGTTAAAAAAACTCACCTTAGGTGATCTAGAGAAAGGTATACTTGCAGGAAGATTAGATGAAGGCGTTATAAATTCTTTAGAACAATAATGTTATACCATCAACTCCCCATTCTGGTCTTAGCGTCCGCTATATCTATTAATAAACAGAAGCCTGGCCCATTGTGCCGGGCTTTGTGTTTATAGTGTTGTATAAGCATATCGGCTGGAATATTAGAAGATAGTAAGGATTTTTTACCGTAATGTAATCCAAAGGTTTCATTTATGTAAATCAATTGTAGCGCGTTATGTCAAACTCTGTTTAAAGCCAAGCGCAGTTGGAGCTTTAACTTATACATCGTGTTGCCATCAGTTTTTATACATCCATTGTTACCATTTCTGCTCTTGCTCCCAATCGAATTGGTAAAATACTGGTTCCTATCCCTTTTGATATGTACATTTTAGGTTCGCATTCTTTATACCAGCCTTTTAAATATTTACCACTTCCTTGAGGTTTGAATGGAACAATTCCTAAAAATGTAATTTGTCCTCCATGTGTATGCCCAGAAAGAACTAAATCGATATTTAAATTCCCTATTTGTGTTGTAATTATATCCCTGTATTTAGGACAATGTGACAAGACGATATTAGTTTTACTTTCCTTTAGATTCTCAATCGCTTTTCCAAAATCAGCGTTTCCCCCTACAAAATCATCAATTCCAATTATTGAAATTTCACGCTTTTTAATTGAAATTGTCCTATTCTCGTTTATCAGTAATTCACAATTATTTTTAGAATAAACACTTTTCAGCTCAGTCAAGTTTACCTTCCCCCAATATTCCCAATTCCCAGTTATTGCATACTTTTTGATGGAACTATCAATTAATTCAAGGAATTCATCTAAAAGTCTTATTTTCTCTGTTTTATCGACAGAATCTCCAGTGATAAATATTAAGTCAGGTTTTATGGAATTTATTTTTTTTGCTATAGATTTGTGAGAGTATGTTAATTGGTTCAAGTGTAAATCCGAAATCTGAAGGATTTTTATTTTGTCTTCCGATTTAGAGATGTCAAAATGATTCCACTCAACTACATATTTCTCAAACCAAAGTGAGTCCAAAAGAACTAATCCGATTGATACTAAAATTCCTCTTTTGATAAATTTTCTTCGAGTTAATTTTATCATTTACTAGCTATTGGCAAGTCGTAATGGGCTTAAGTTAATATAAATTCCAACACGTATATGGATGGTTTATATGATCAATCTTAATTAATCTGTTTAGTAACTCAAATCTAAGATAATCTTATAGAAATTGCTAATGAATTTTAAATCGAATGTACAAACCAATTAAGATTATATTTAGTCAGTTCATGAAAGGATGGTTGTCAGGCATATGGCCGGAGGTCGTAGAAAATCCGGCACTTTTTCTGCTCCTTGGATGAGAGGCTATTCTTGTGCTGGATGAATACACTTTAAGCAGCGTCTCATTGTAACGGAGTTCAACTTTCTTCCCGATATACTGGTGAGGGACACTGTAATAATGTTTGTCCTCACTAATGAAGACATGGTAGTTCTTCTGAACCGTAGCTTGTTTATAAGTGATTAAAGTGAAGGCCTGAACCGGCAATGGAGAAAGTAGTGGCTGTTCCTGTTCCAGAAATAATTGTGTGCGACTGGTCTGTCTTTGTTGATACATTCTTTGTTTATAAAGCTCCAACAATGGCCTGATAGCTGTATTTAACCCATGCAAATCAAAGAATACCTGGGCTTTTAAAGCGAAGCAGATCCGCTGATAGGCCAGTCTGACAGCGTTTTCAACCAAAGCCTTGTCCTTTGGCTTGCGTGCACGTGTGGCTAAAACGGCGGTGCCATAGTGTAGAGCGAAGGCTTTAAAGTCTTTATTGAGTTCCGGTTCATAGCGATGGGCCTGCGTAACTGCTGACTTCAGATTATCTGTTACAATCAGTTTAGGTACACCTCCAATGAATTCAAGACTTAGTCTCATACTGTTTAGAAAAGAGGCTTTCTGCTGGCTGACACTGGCCTCTACGTAAGTATATCCG
>JANXVH010000147.1 GCA_025351765.1 Pedobacter sp. | reverse complement strand
ATGCCGGATCTTCAAGAGAACCTAAAACGCGAACCTTTTTATTTTTTTCCACCACTACGAAAACAATATCTCTATTGGCCGAAGCAGCTTTGAAACCTAAAAATAAGGACTCGTTACCAGGGAAAGAGATCTCAAGCATATTTTCATATCCTTTGCCGTCTCTTGGACCTACTAGAGTAGATTTCAATTCCCCTTCTTCAACGGTGCAATAAAGCTCGTTAAACAATTTTCCCGATTTCATAACGATAGGGTTGGCCAATTCTACCAAGCTGGCGTAGGTTGTAGCGGTCTCCGGATCCGCTAATGATGGAAACGATAAGATGTCGTCTTTAAAGGCATAATATACCTTTGTGATGCCGGCAGGATTAAACCTGCCTTGTGGCCATTGTACTGCTAGTGCATTCATTATTTGAGAGCGTTATAATTTATTAGGATTCTGTTAATTCAACCAGGGCGCCAGAGCCAATTTTAACCATGCGCTCCAGTTCAGTTTTATCTTCACTCAGCTGCTTTGCAGTTTTAGAAGATCCACCGTAAAGGAATGTGTCACCAACCAGCTTATAGTTAGTACCACCAACGATCACTACGATGGCATCTTTACCATGTTTCTCCTGGAGATCAAGCCTGGTACTCAACTCAACCAGTTCAGATACTGCCTGCGCAGTTTCTTTCTTAGATGCTGAAAGCTGCTTTACAACTTCTTCTTTCTCCATGGTAATTACAATTACCTTTTCTGCCAAGCCAGAAGAATTGACATTTTCTTTAGTCAGCGACTCCTGAAGCAAAACAGATTTGTCCTCTGCAGCTTTTTTTTCGGCGACCTCTTTTTCGTATGCTTCGTTTACACCAGTGATGTAATCATTTGCTTTTCCGAGGTCCGTAAATTCTTTTACAAGTTTCATAAAATTGGAATAATGCCCTGAGCAAAGCCCAGGGCGAATTAATAATTAAGCGATAGAAACGTCGGTACGGTATACCAGGTTATTAGACCAGTAGCCAATACCCTTATGGAAATCTGATAAAGCGATAACTTTACGTTTTTCAACTTGAACATCAAATAATCCTTGGTTTTGAGGATTTTTATTCGCTACAATCCTGTTGTCAGGTATTGTACCCCAAATGGAAGTATGACCGGTCATTGATGGAAGCGGTTTGATAGCGATATCAAAGTCGGCCAATTTCATTAGGTCAGCTTCCTGCGCATAGTGCAAATTGTACTTTGCGCGCATTCCTTGTTTAAACCTTAAGCCCAGAGTCGGACTCATGGCGAAGGCATCAATTTTACCACGGATTAACTCCGGAATATTGGCGGCAAAATCTTCTACGTAACTAACCATTAGAGTAGGATCAGTTGGTACAGCGCCCATGGTCACTACGTTTACGCCAGTACCTTTCAGTTTTTCCTTGATACCATTCATTGCAGCACTTGCAGCCGATGGTGTACCTGCAGTAACCGTTACTTTCTTACCAGCCCAGATCTCATATAACTCAAGATCTTCCCAATATTTAGGGATCACCAATTCCTCTAACCAGTACTTAACGATTGGGCATTCAGCAGGCTTTAAAGCATTTAGGGCCAAAAACCCCAACCAAGTTTCCATTAAATCATGCGGAACGATATCGGCATCGATCTTTAAATGGTCCAGGATAATAGGTTGAGGTGTAAAAGTCATGTCACCTAATGGGGTGTAGCCTGATTGATAAGCTTGTAAAACACGGGTAATGGTGGCATTGGCTAATTCTAACCTGGTGGAATCAGTAAGCCTGTTAGTAAAAAAGGCTTCAGTGACCGAAGGCTGGAACAGCTTTTTCCGCAAGTCCTTTAATGCCTGGGATCCCTGCTTGTAATAAGCACCATATTCCGTTACCAGATCGGTTACGGTAATACCGGCTAACACGCCCGGCTGATGAATACCTTTTGGCATTAAGGCCAGGATAACGAAAACGAATGAAAACAGGGTGATCACTTGTTCTGAAGCACCATAAGCTGAGGCGAGAATGGAACCCATAAAGTATGATACCACGGCTCCGCAGATCATTTTAAATAAGAGCGTTAATAAATTTAAATTTTTCATTTAATTGTTTTGAGAGGTTAAAAATTGAGATTGTTAATTTGAGAGCGTTAATTATTATTACTTAGCGATTAAGGAAAGCTTCAGCTTCTTTATTGTGGGCCAGGTTAGAAATTACATCAGTATCTTCTTTTCCAGGATCAACTTGTTCTTCTTCACCCAAAGCTTTAACGTGAGTAGCACCTGGCTTACCGCCTAAAGCAACGTACTTAGCGTTCAAAGCATCAAACTCAGTGGTTTTCGCAGAAAGTGAATTGGTCAAAGTCTGGTTGGTCACCTTTAACTCATCGCGTTCAGTTGTGATGAGCTGAGCTGCATTTAGCACATCTTCAGATACCAACGTAGCCTTGATCACACCGGCAGTAGCCAGATCAGCATTGGCTTGCTCCAATTGTTCATTGGTAGGATTCTCCACGTTAGCCAACGCTTCGATTTTAGGAAATTTCATAGTTATTAAGTTTTGGTTATTTGAAAGATGAGCGGAAACATTTGAAATAATCTTATTCATTAGCGAAGCAGTAGGCTCTTCGCTTCTTTCCTCGTAATAGGCTGCTACCTGATGTATAGTGAGGTTCTGGATATTCTCCGGAATACTATCAGCCTCATAAGTCTCAAGGACATCGATAAGGCCTGCTGCTTTAGCTTCAGTTGCCGTCAGGAAATTATCTTCCATGTTTAGCCACAGTTGCTTTACGTCTGATACAGACGTACCAGTTTTATCAGCAATAAGTTCAGAGAGTACATCATCATACTTATCAAGCATGTCAGCACTTTTCCTCAGTGCCTTTGCATTACCCCAACTTGCACCACTTGCATTGTGCAGCATGATCAGTGATCCTTTAGCAGCGTGTACTGTATGCCCGGCTAAAGCGATCATAGCACCCATTGAGTAAGCTATGCCATCTACATAAGTGTCGATAGTTTTTTTAGAGGCACGGATAGCATTGAAAATCGGCAAGCCTTCGTTTATGGATCCACCAGGAGAATTGATATGAATGTTTATTTGATCGAAATTGGCTTCAAGATCGGCCAGATCCCTAATAAATTTCTTTCCTTCAACAAATTCCCCATCACCCCAGTAATCTTTAGCGATAATCCCGTAGATATTAATCCGGGCGCTGGATTCTCCTTTGTTGCTAACGATTGAATAAAATGGCTTTTTCATTGATACAAATGTCAATAGGATAAAACAGGCTA
>JANXVH010000102.1 GCA_025351765.1 Pedobacter sp. | reverse complement strand
AGCATGGGCAGAAACAGCAGAGCCTGAAAAGCTAAAAGAGTTACATCCGGATTTGTTGTTTGACAATATCAAAGATTTCAGTAATTGGTTAACATTAAACATATGAGTGGTAAGTGGTAAATCTCACGTGTCTGTGCCTCATCGCTTACTATCAAGCAGGAACCGATCAGCGAAAAATAAGTATATCGCTTGTAAAGCGGTCGCAAACCATATTTTTTATATGTAATACCATTTTTTATGATTAAGCTAAAATGAGAAAATAGGACACTGGTATTTCTAATTACGAGGTAATACCTTAAGGACAATCCACTTGGATACTTTGTTCTAAAAATTTTAAAGCTTTTCTGCCTTATAGCCTGCATTTTCAAGGGTATCAATCACTTCCTGATCATCTATCCCTGGTTTACCCTCAATCGTTAAAATCTTATCTGGATCTTGGGTATCCACTTCCCATTTTTGAATATCTGAAAGTTTATTTAAATGAGGGGTTACGGCAGCAATACAGCCGCCACATTTGATATTGGTTTTAAATTTTAATGTTTCCATAATTTGTTATTTATTACTTTAATATTAATTGAGAAAATTTAAGACGAAGGCTATTGCTTACTACCGATACCGAGCTTAAGGCCATTGCTGCTCCAGCGATCATCGGGTTCAGTAAAAAGCCATTTAAAGGATATAAAACACCTGCAGCAATAGGAATACCAATCAGGTTGTAAATAAATGCCCAGAAAAGGTTTTGTCGTATAGTGCGAACGGTAAGTTTAGATAAACGCAAAGCCTTTGGCACCTGCATCAGGTCGGAGGATACCAGGGTAATCTTCGCTACATCAATGGCAATGTCAGAACCCTTGCCCATTGCAATAGAAACGTCTGCCTGTGCCAGTGCCTGGCTATCATTAATACCGTCACCGATCATAGCCACTATTTTGCCCTGTGACTGGAGCTGCTTTACAAATTCCGCTTTATCAGAAGGTAAAACTTCGGCCTTAAAATCGATGATACCTGCCTGCGCAGCTACAGCGGCAGCGGTTTGATGATTATCTCCGGTAAGCATATACACAGCTATTCCGCTGTTCATTAGTTCTTTTACGGCTTTTACCGATCCTTCTTTGATCTGATCAGCGATGGCAACGATAGCTAGTACGCGGCTTTTATCCGCAAAATAAATGACGGTTTTAGCCTGCTTTTGTAAGGCGTCAACTTTACGCTGTAAGGCCTCATTTACATGGATCTGCTGATCTTTAAGAATTTTGTGACTTCCCGCCCAATAGGTTTGTCCTTCAAAACCTGCCTGTACACCTTTTCCGGTCAAGCTCTCAAATTCATCCACCTGTACTGAACCAGTATTTTCAGGTTTTAAATGGCGAACAATGGCTTCCGCAAGCGGATGCTCTGATTGCTGTTCTAAGGCAAAAAATATTTTTGTGAGCGTTTTCTTGTCCTCTGTTAATCCATCCTGCCATATCAGCTCCGTTACTTCAGGTTTTCCTTTGGTAAGGGTGCCGGTTTTATCCAATACAACAGCATTTACCTTATGGCCCAATTCCAATGCTTCTGCATCTTTGATCAGGATACCATTTTCTGCACCTTTTCCAATCCCTACCATGATAGCGGTAGGGGTTGCCAGTCCCAATGCACACGGGCAGGCGATCACAAGCACCGTTACCATAGCCAGCATACCCTGAGTAAAAGCATTCTGTCCACCAACCAACACCCATATCAGCAGAGTGAGCAGGGCAATACAAATAACTACAGGCACAAATATTCCTGCTATTTTATCGACCAATTTTTGTACCGGTGCTTTTGATCCCTGAGCATCTTGAACCATTTTAATGATCTGCGCGAGCATGGTTTCGCCGCCAACTTTTTCGGCCATAAAGCGAAAGCTGCCCTTTTGATTGATCGTTCCAGCAAAAACCTTGTCACCCTTGTTTTTGGCTATTGCGACTGGCTCGCCTGAGATCATACTTTCATCCACGTAAGAACTTCCCTGGTAAACTTCCCCGTCTACGGGAATCTTTTCACCAGAACGTACCAATATTCGATCACCGATGTGAACGTCTGAAATCGGCATATCTTTTTCTCCGCTCTCGGTAACCATCAGGACTGTTTTTGGCTGCAGTCCTATCAGTTTTTTAATGGCTGAAGAAGTATTGGATTTCGCCCGCTCTTCAAATAATTTTCCCAACATGATAAAAACAATAACCACCGCTGCCGCTTCAAAATAAACATGAGGGTGCAGCCCCCTGCGGTGCCAGAATTCCGGGTAAAAGGTATTGAAAACGCTGAATAGGTAGGCAACCCCTGTACTTAGAGCAACCAGGGTATCCATATTGGCACGGCCATGTCTGGCCTGCTTAAAGGCATTGATGAAAAAGTTCTTTCCGAACACGAACAGTACAGGTGTAGTTAAGGCCAGCATATAGTAATTGGCATATTGGATATTCATAAAGAACATACCTATGGCCACCACCGGAAGGGATAAAAGCGCCGCTGCGGTCATCCGCTTTTTTAATGCCTGATAATTACTCTGCTGTGCTTCTTCCTGTTTTTGTTTACCTCCTTCGGCATCCAGTATCAGGTCGTAGCCTATGGACTGAACTGCTTTCTGAAAAGCCGATGGCTGTACCTGATCAGGGTGATATGACACCTTAACAGATTGGGTAGCGTAGTTAACCTCTGCTTTATCTACCCCCGGCTGTGCGCTGATCATGCTTTCTACACTAATCGCACAGGCCGCGCAAGTCATGCCCATGACAGGCAGAGAAAGTCTTTCTATGTTTTCTGATGTACTCATTTTTCGTTTTATTGATTACAAATTTAGGTGTGGTTCACCCCTACATTTTTACAGGATTCTGTGAAAAAGTTGCAAAATTTCGCATAAAATAATGCTGCATCACAGACATAGTTGATCTATCCTTGGGCACATCTTTATGTGCTTTAGTTAATTATTAACCACTTAAAATCAAAATCATGAAAAATTTCTTTCCTCACAATAGTGATCAAAAACTAAAAATATCGTTTGAATATTAAAAAAGAATTCTATGCATTTTGCCAATTACCAAGTCAATTTTGAAAAGAAATCTATAATGTCTTTTGAAAGTAACTCTGGCTGTTCCATTGCCGCAAAGTGACCACCAGAAGTCATTTTTGTCCAATGACGTATATTGAATCCCTTTTCAATATATGAACGCGGTGGAGTGGGCAATTCTTTTGGAAATTTAGCAAAGCCTACTGGAACTGTTACATACTCATTCTTTTTAAAAGCCAATGCATTTTTACTGTTTTCGTTATAGATGCGCATAGAGGAATGTATGGTTTGCGTTACCCAATATAACGTGACATTCGCAAGCATTTCATCTTTGGTAAAGCTATTTTCAATATTTCCATTATTATCACTCCAGCCATTGAATTTCTCAACGATCCATGCACATAATCCTGCAGGAGAATCATTCAGTCCATATGCTACTGTTAATGGTTTAGTAGCATGCATATAAGCATATGCGCCTTCGCTGGCCGACCATTCAGCTCTTGCTTTATGAAAAGCTAGTACCTCATTAGTAAGCTGTTCGCCATCTGCTAAGTAAGGTTTATAGGAACCAGAGATAAAATTGAGGTGCAAACCAATAATATAGGATGGATATTTTAAAGACAACCATGTGCTGATCCCCGCACCTATATCACCACCTTGTGCGCCATAACGTGTATAACCAAGCTCCGTCATTAATTGATGCCAGATATCAGCCACAAATTCGCTATTGCAACCGGGATGAATAATTTTATCAGAAAAGCCAAATCCTGGAACAGACGGAATAACCAAGTCAAAAGAAAAGTTTGGATCTTCAGTCAACAGGGGAATAAGCTTCATCATTTCCAAAAATGAGCCTGGCCATCCATGAGTAATTACCAATGGCACGGATAGCTTGCCCTTTCCTTTAATATACATAAAATGAATCTGGCACCCATTAATATCAGCCATAAAATTTGGATAGGAATTGATTTCAGCTTCAACTTTTCTCCAATCAAAAGTGTCCGTCCAGTACTTTGTCAATTCTTTCATGTAAGAAAGGTCAGTACCATAACTCCAGCCTGACTCCATTATATGATCAGGCCATCGGGTTAGCTTTAATCTTAGTTTTAAATCATCTAAAATCTGTTGTGGAACATTAATTGAAAAAGGCTTTATCATATATTAGGTCTGGAAATCTCTGATATGAACAAATGATTTGCTTTAGTAATGGAAGGTAGTTAGATTACTTGCCGATATAGAAAGTCTGACTAAAAACTCCATTCGCCGCAATATCCCATGCTTCTACCCTTAACCATTTTCGACCGGCAAGTTTAGTTTTAAACTGAAAAAGCTTGTCGCCGAATGCTTTAGTAGCTGTCAGATCAATTTGATCACGGTATACTTTCGTGCCATCTCCAGAAATCACTTCTATAAAATTTAAAGGGAATGTCCAATTGAGTTTTACTTTTATATCAGCTAAACCTGAAGCATCCAATTGAACTGTTTCGCCAGATATTTTACCATTTACCATTAGCTGGGGCATTAACACTTCTCCCGTTGTAGAAAAGAATTTTCCTTTCTGCATGGCGGTAAGTACGGGTTGCCAACCATTTTTATAATTGGGCAATTTATCTATCATTAGATAGTTTACGTTGAGGTGGGCATACATCTCATTTTCTGGCGTGATGCTAAAAAGATCGGCCTCTGTAATTACTGTCTTTTTCTCCCCCCAATTGTTCATATCATCCAGCAGGTCCAATACTCTTTTTCCTAGCCTTGGCTGCGAAAGATCTGCTGGCATGGCTTTCCAGGCAGCGCCCATAAAGCGGTCTGATTTAAAGAAGGCTTCTTCCTTATAAACATCAGGAGCATTTACCGATCCTTTTGTACGTGCATGAGCAGTCCAGGCTAATCCGGCTTCCAGTTCCAAAAGTTTGAGCATGTCATTTTTATCACCAATGTGATAGATTTTGCCATAAACCGGATGCTGCTCTACAAGCGGTACACCTTCTTTACGCGACAGGATCCAGTACACTTCTTTAGGAAAAAATTCCAACCAGTGGCCTCCAAAAAATTCGTTAGGCTCCTCGCCAGGCAATAGCAGCAGCTGATCATCTGAATACTTTCTGCACATTTCAAAAAGCTTTTTAAGCTCCAGCAAACGTAACTCATCCGGGCCTTGAGGGTGGGCTGTATAATGGAACTCTGCCAGATGGACAATATCGATACCCGTTCTTTTGAAGACCTTTACAAAGTCTGGCACATCAGGCAATTCCTTATTGGCCATCATTACCTTCATCACAAATTCATTATGAAAATGGCTGGACATTGTTTTGTATCCCGGTAATTTTACATAACTATCGTTGTGCGTAAATTTTTTGATCTCAGTAAAGGTTGCAGCCTCGTTATCCGCACTTAGGTAGCAAAAGAAGCTTAACCGCTGTTTGGTATCAGGTGGCGCATTAAACCATGGAACGAAACGGTTATCCCCTTTTAAATCTTGCCTTATACCAATACCATAACCATTTACCATTTTACGGTATTGATTTCCGCGCCAGGTAAATTTAAGATTAAAAGCCTCATCTAAAGGATAGAAATACTGATGTGGGGCAGGAAATATGGCGAGTGTACCGCCTGC
Source organism: Pedobacter sp. (assembly GCA_025351765.1). Classification (GTDB taxonomy): domain Bacteria; phylum Bacteroidota; class Bacteroidia; order Sphingobacteriales; family Sphingobacteriaceae; genus Pedobacter. The sequence goes on along the minus strand of JANXVH010000102.1, from coordinate 14,965 downwards.
GCTTCTTGCTGCAATTGTCCGGTATTTTACCGCGATATTTGTGGCAGTATCAGTGGGCTTGGCATCATCCGTCACTAGCTTATCATCTGTATTGATCCAGGAGATATTTTTCCAGGCAGATTTCGTATCAACCAGTCCTGCATCATAAACGATAGCAGTAGCGTCCTCTTTAGTACTAAGTACCGCAGCAACATTAAACATCGGACTGCCATTGTAAAATGTCAATTCTAAATTGCCTGCAAAACGATCAGCATGGAGAGAAGATATGGTAATCACAGTTCTGCTACCAGTAGACACCACCTTAGCAGCAGTTTTTTCTAATAGGACAGGAAAAGTTTTAAATGGTTTTAAGGGAACCTTATCGAAAAAGATGTTCCAGCCGTTCTGTGAGAGCAGGTCGCGTTTGCCAATGCTCAATAGAAATGCGGGCTCAATATTGCTTGAAATAACTTTATAAGATGCTTGTGAGCCTACTGAAATGGTTTGAAACAGTGGCTTACCACCTTCCATATTAAGTAAAACTTGTCCGTAGGTGCCATTACCTGCCGGCCATTTTAATTCAAGAATATTTCCTTTTGCAGAAAAGCTGGCTTCGTTTTTACGATTGAATTGTTCTGTGTTGACTTTGACCTGGGCGCTTAATATTCCTAAGCATAGTAAGAGCAGAAGTGCAGTGAATCTATATTTCATACTTGGTTAATAAGAACCCTAACATACACTTTTTTGGCAACTCTTAACAATAATACCTATTGTTGTTGTTGCTGCTGCTCCGAAACCAGATCTATATAACGTTGATAACTGTTCTTTAAAGGCAGGGTCACGCTTGGCTTATTGTAATTAACCTCTTTTGGCTGAAAATAGGTTTCGGTTTCAAAATCGTCATCATCTCCGTAACCTACAGAAACATTCACTTCCAATACATGGCTTAGGCCACCTTTGTAAACTCCTTTAACCGGAGAGCAATCACTAAAATCGCGACCAACCGCTAGTCTCACATGCTTCTCATTTGCAATACAATTATTGGTGGGATCAAATCCCAGCCAACCATAATCAGGAAGGTAGGCTTCTGCCCAGGCATGTGTTGCCCCCTCTCCGCGCATTCCGTCCTTATTGGGGCAGATGTATCCGCTTACATAACGCGCAGGAATGCCTACAAAACGAAGCATTGTGGTTAACAAATGTGCAAAGTCTTGACAAACCCCTGCTTTCAACCCAATGATTTCATCAATGGTAGAATCCACTGTGGTAACCCCTTTTATATAGGTGAAATGAGAAAAAACATAACTACAGAATTTAATCGCCACTTTATAGGGGGTATCTTCATCCGATTTCATCTGAATGCAGGCATTTCGGAGCATTCCAGAACTATCGAACTGACTTTGCTTCAGAAAATCAATAAAAGCTACTTCATTCTTAACATTTTCGAGTATATCCCATTGCTCTTTTACAAAAATATCATCCTGTGGCAAAGGTTTAGCCACCGTTTCAACATAAATTTTGGAATAGATTTTAAGCTGCGTATGCGGCTCTGTCTGGGTAAAAACACCAACTTCATTACCATAATAATCCAGGAAGATCTCTACATCCGGACTGTTTGAAATATTCAGATCATGTAATATTACTTTCTGAAAATCATCTTTAATAGGGAAAAGAATAATCTGGTTTGCACTATCGCGAATGGGCGATTCGTACTTGTAATTGGTGATATGTTTAATTTTAAATACAGGCATTTTGGTTTAGTTAAGATTTGGCAAAGTAATACTCGTCAAGCAAGTTTGCAATACCATAAAGTTCATTTCTGATCTTTAGCAAATAAGTATGCAAGCCTTCTGATTTCATGTTGTAAACCGAATTATACGTTACCGTACTATTTAGCCGACCTATATTGAAAGAAAGATTATTATAATGCTGAATATTCTTGTCGCTTTTTAACCGCTCAAAGTAACGCATGATATTGTTTACGGAATAGATAGCAGAACGGGGAAAATCCCGGTTAAGCATCACCAGCTCCAGAATATTATCTGCCGTAAAACCTTCCCTATAGGACTTAAGGTAAAGCTCATATCCGCCGAGCGAAAGCAATAAATGCTTCCAATACGAAGTGTCTGTTAACAGATCCGGATCAGCATTGATGGAGTTGAACTTGGTATCTAAAATATCTATGGTCTGGATACTTCGTTCCAAGTATTTGCCTATACTCATAAAGCTACGGATCTCTCCCCGCTCCATGGTACTATCAGCAGTACCATAATACAACATTACCTGTTTTACCAGTATATCAAGGGCGGTTACCGGATCATCCTTTTGAACATACCAAAGCAACTTTGGGTCTTTAACGGTATGGTAATAATCGTTAAGGCACTGCCAAAGATCTTTGGCAATGTGTTCCTGTACACTCCTGGCATTTTCTCTTGCCATTGTAATAATGTTCAGGATAGAATTTGGATTGTTCCTGTTAAAAAGCAGGTATTCGATCACAGACCGGCTATCTGTTTTGATCTTGGAGATCTCTTCCTCATCGCCACCACTAAAAAGACGGATAACAGGATTCCATGTAAATTCCTGAATGGTATCCTGTGATGAGGCATAATTGATCTTTAGCATCCTGAGGATTCCATCGCTGCGTTCTACATAACGACTTAACCAGTATAAACTTGAAGCTACTCTACTTAGCATGTAATTAATTTAAGATGATAAAACCCATGTATCTTTACTTCCGCCTCCTTGCGAACTGTTAACAACCAAAGAACCTTCTTTAAGGGCTACCCTTGTTAGTCCGCCTGGCACTATAGATATTCCATCGGGGCCGTACAAAGCATAAGGCCTTAAATCTACCCGCCTTGGCTGTAATACACCATCCATATAACATGGTGCACTGGAAAGACTTATGGTTGGCTGGGCTATAAAATTTCTGGGGTCTTTTAGGATCTCTATTTTATATTCTTCTATTTCTTGTTCTGTAGATTCATGCCCCATTAACATCCCATAGCCTCCACTGCCATTCGTTTTCTTGATCACCATTTTATTGATGTTGCCAAAAACATATTTTTGCTCGTCTGGATTACCCAAGCTATACGTAGGTACATTTTTAAGCAACGGCTCTTCATTCAAGTAATATTTAATCATATCCGGAACATAGCTGTAAACGGCTTTATCATCCGCTACCCCATTACCAACTGCGTTAATAATGGCTACATTTCCTTTCCTATAGGCGCTCATTAACCCTGCCACTCCAAGAACACTTGCCGGGTTGAATACCAGGGGATCAATAAAATCATCATCTACCCTTCTGTAGATCACATCTACCTGTTGCAAACCTGTAGTGGTTTTCATAAATACCTTATGATCCCTTACCACAAGATCTCTTCCCTCTACCAATTCTACGCCCATTAATCTGGCAAGAGTGGTATGCTCGTAATATGCAGAATTGTACATACCCGGACTAAGCAAGACAATTGTGGGATTAGAAACCGCCCTTGGGGATAGCGATAGTAGATTTTTATACAATATTGAAGGGTATTCTGTAACACTTCTTACTTTGCATTGGGGGATAAGATCTGGAAACAATCTTTTAGTAATTTCCCTGTTTTCTAACATATAGCTTACCCCAGAAGGCGTGCGCAGATTATCTTCCAGCACATAGAAGGTGCCGTCAAAATCCCTGATCAGGTCTATGCCGGCAATGTGCGTGTAAATATCATGAGGAACCTTAACCTGGTACATTTCCCTAAGAAAATGCGGACAGGAATAAATCAGCGCAGCAGGTATTACACCGTCTTTTATGATGAATTGGCTGCTATATACATCCTTCAAAAATAGATTGAGTGCTTTTAGCCGCTGTTTAATACCACGTTCGATAAAAGACCATTCTGACGAGGTAATTACGCGCGGAATAATATCAAATGGAAAGATCTTTTCAATACCCTCCCCACTGTCGTACACGGTAAACGTGATACCTTGACTCATAAAAAGACTTTTTGCCAGTTCTTCTTTTTTATTCAGATCACTCGCCGACTCTTTTTCAAGATAATTTATGATTTTATGATACTGTTCCCTAAGATTGTTATCAGAAATATACATTTCATCCCAAGTATCAGGAACATTTTGATAATGATTTAACTTAATTGTACTCATAGCCCTCAAAATATTTCTAATAATAAGATATTTTAAGTCAATAAATCAATAAAACATATAAAATTTATCGATTATATCAGTTATTGTCAATAAAAAATCATAAATAAACTATAAACAGATGCATTAGTAGCAAAAAATAGCCGCTTAACGGAAATTGCTACTGTACATCCTTCAGATCAATGGTAAAATCTAAAACCGAGTTGGCCGGTATTGGACCAGTAGCGATGTTACCATAAGAATAGAAAGATGGAAGGAACAGACGTATTTTACCGCCTTTTTTAATCAGCGGAATTCCTGCTTGCCATCCTGTGATCGATTCATTAAGCGGAAAGGTAACAGGAGATGTTTTTGCATCAAACTGCGCACCATTTAGCAGATTACCAGTATAAGTGACACTAATTTTGCTTAAAGCATTCACCTCAGAGCCCTCGCCCATGGCAAAGATCTGGTAAAAAAACCCATATTTAGGCTCCTTCTTTGCCGGGATATTATTGGCGGTAATGTAAGCCCTTATTGCAGTAGTGTCTTTTTTAAACTGACCTTCTACATCAAAATTATCAACTCCCAGATTCTTTTTACATGCAGCTAAACAACCTGCAATGCAAACAAACAATAATATATACTTTATTTTCGCCATCATAATACAAATATAAGGTTTAAAAAGAATCTTCGAAATTTCACGAAATATTTAACATTTGGCGGTTGGATTTATACATTTGTTACTGTTTTAACAGGTTCAGCTCATGCATAGAATCGGATAGGTTTTTGTAAACTTTTTTATACAGCCTGAAATATTCCGAATAAGATTGGTACTTCAACATATCAGGCAAGATCACCTCTCCTTCCTCTCCTTTAAGATCAAATCCAGCCAATCCTACCGCTTTTCCTGCCAGTCTTACTGCACCTACTGCAGAAGCATCCTCCAGCTGTATCCTAACCACCTTTTTGCCAGTAATGTTTGCGAGCATTTGCATCCAAATCTTCGATTTCACGAAGCCACCACTTACATTGATCTGCAAGATGGGATTAACCTGCGCTTCTACTGACAACAATACATCATTTAATGCATAACAAATTCCCTCTAATACTGCATTTGATAAATGGGACTGATGATGATCAATCCTTAGTCCGAAGAAAGTTCCGCAGCTCTCCATATCCCATATTGGGGCGCGCTCTCCCAGAAGATAAGGAAGAAACAGCAAACCACCGCTTCCCGGTCGTATATTCTCAACCCCAACAAACAAATCCTCATAATCAGCTTCGGTAATATTCACTTTACCAAACACATTCTTTAATAACCATTGCAAAGCGATACCACCATTGTTTACCGGCCCACCGCAGATATAGGTTTCACTATTAAGGATGTAATTAAAGGTCATGACCTCAAAGTTTAGTATTGGCTTTTTACTGGCGATCCTGACAGCACCACTTGTACCAATGGTAACAGCCGCGACCCCCGTTTCAGTAGCCCAACTTCCAAGATTTGCTAGGCAGCCGTCACTGGCACCGATTACAAACTTAACGTCCTTAAAAGGCAGTAAGACATCCTCAATTAAGAATTTGCCTGATTTCGTATAATTAGTAGTCACAGGTTCTGAAAGCTTGTCTTCGCTGATTTTAGCCAACCGCAAAGCTCCAATATGCCACTTAAGTGTAGTAATATTAAACAGACCTGTGGCCGATGCTATGGAATGATCAACCTTAAACTCCCCGAAGAGCCTGAACCAGATATACTCTTTAATAGAGATGAATTTTAAAGTTTCAGCAAAAAGCGAGGGCTGATTTTCACGAATCCAGATGATCTTAAAGAGAGGCGACATCCCGCAAATAGGTGTTCCAGTTTCTTCGTAAAGGAGTTTACCCACCTCAGATACTCTTGCTTTTTCCGCTATAGCACTACTTCTTGAATCAGCCCAGGTTAGCATTGGCCTCAATGCAACAAATTCCCGTGTAACTGGTATCAAACTGTGCATCACACTACTTAAACCGACAGCTTCCGGTGCGCCAAGGTTATGATAGATTTCCAGCATAGCAGATTTAAAAGCCTGCCAAATAATTTCAGGATCCTGTTCGCTATAACCTGCTGCTGGAGACACGGTTGGATAATGATATTGTGCTACAGCTAAAACATTATTATTAGCATTAACTGCAACGGCCTTTGTACTTCCCGTTCCAATGTCTACACCTAGTATATACGCCATAACCCTAAGTTACTGGAATTTTTTGATCGTAATTGATTTCATTGCTCTATTAGATTATTATCTTACATTTGAAATGGATCTTAAATTACTTGGCAGCAACTTGTTTTCTCCGGTTCATCAATTGTCAACTATGGAAACAATAATTGTTCAGGAAACAGATGCCGCAGTAAGAGATGTACTCACCATCGCGCTTCAAGAAGGAAACTACACAGTTTTTTCGATAGCAGAATTCCAGGAAGACTTCATGGAAATGATTGAAGAATGCAGGCCACACGTTGTCATGTTGGATTTTAAGATTGATGGAAAGAAAAGCATAACCATTTGCCATACCATTAAGAGCGTATATCCCCACCTGCCGGTAATCGCTATGAGCTGCAATAGCAACATACATATTGTATATGATAAATTTGGTTTCGATGGATACATTACTAAGCCATTTGATCTGGATCATCTTTATAAGATCCTTCACAAGCACATTCCAAAACTTATGGAAGGAAGCTAAAACTTCGCAAGCTATTTTTCTGTTAGGCCGGATGCTCATGGTTTCTTTAAGTTGAGGTTAACATCATGTTAATTAGATAGGCTTTATCTATTAATTTTTATTGTTTTAATAATCTTTACCTAACTTTTTGATAAGATAAGACTATTAATTTCACACCATGATGAAATCCGTGATTAAAACGCTTAAGGAAAATAAGGTATTTTATTCATTATGTATTTCGCTGTTAATTGCTGTGGGACTACTACTTTGCGTTGTAACAAAAGCAGAAAGCTTTATTGCGGCCAACTTGTCGCATAATTGGTTATTTGATAAGGTAATAGCGCTTTATACCAACTTAGGTGATGGAATATTCTCTCTACTTGTTTGTATAGTTCTTTTATTTACCAAGCAAAAAAAACTTGCTGCATGCGTACTTTTGGCTTATACAACCTCGGGATGTTTTGCTCAATTTTTAAAACATCTGGTTTTTGCTCCTCGTCCGAAAGTGTTTTTCGAAACCTCCCATATTTCTTTCTATATCGATTTTTTTAAGATAAGTCATACCGGAAATAATAGCTTCCCTTCCGGCCATACCACATCCGCATTTGCGTTAGCCACAGTTTTAGCAAGCCATTACAGAAAGCCGATTCAAGGCGTGTTACTTTTTTCTGGAGCGCTTTTGGTTGGCTACTCTAGAATTTATACAGGAGAGCACTTCCCTTTAGATGTTTATATGGGTATTTGGATAGGCGTCTTATTTGGTTTATCATCGGTTCTTTTGTTTAAATATAATACATTAAAATTCCCTAAGCTTATCAGCAACAAATATCGCGACAGACAATCGGAAGTTAACTTAGCTAAATAAGGGCTATATTAAAATGTCTGTAAAAAGGAAACTGTTTTGGTTAGTTGGGCTAGCAACAGTTATCAAAATTATTGCTGCTATTTCCATAGACTTGGGTAACGACGAGGTTTATTACCTTACCTACGCTCATCATTTACAATGGAACTACTTTGATCACCCCCCAATGGTGGCATTATTGATTAGACTGACTACCTTAAATCTCTACTTTACAAATGAACTTTTTGTGCGCTTGGGCCCAATTGTTATTTCAGGGATCAATACTTTACTACTCTTTAAACTGACCAGCAGCCTAAAAAATGAGCATGCTGGTTTTCTGGCAGCGTTGCTCTTTACTGCCTCGCCTTATTGTAGCATAATTGGCGGAATATTCATCATGCCTGATGGACCCCAGATTTTCTTCTGGATAATTAGCATTTATATTTTAGCTGCTATTGTTTTACATAATGGTACCAAAGCTGATATGAATAAAAAGCTGCTTCTATTCGGTATTAGCGCCGGGCTTTGTACCATGTCCAAAATTCATGGTGTTTTTTTGTGGATCGGTTTTATAAGTTACATTTTGCTGTACGCTCCGAAATTTCTTTCGAACATTTATCTCTATATTTCCGCAGCCTTCACAGCAGTTATCATCTCTCCAATTTTAATATGGAACATTCAAAATAACTTCATCACCTATAATTTCCATAGCAACAGGATTACCCTCAATCATGGAATTCATTTACTAAGCTTCTTTAGAGAGCTTATTGGAGGCATGCTATACAACAACCCCATTTGCTATTTTCTCCTCATTACTGCGCTGTTCATGGTAAATAAAGGAAATCCTAATATTGATAGAAAAGCAAAAAACCTCTTGTTACTTTTAGGTCTTCCATTAATTCTGATCATACTATTTACCTCACTATTTAGAGACACACTACCACATTGGTCTGGACCGGGCTATATCTCGTTAATAATTATCGCAGCTTGTAAATTGGAAGTTCCTAAAGGAGCTAGCCTGATAAAACCTATATCACTGAAACTAGCTTCAGGCGCTAACGTTATGGTCGCCTTCACAATTTTATTGGGAATTTTAATGGTTAACTTTTATCCCGGCACTATTGGAAACAAAAAAAACGACAGGTATGGCAATGGCGATTTTACGCTAGACATTTACGGCTGGAAGAAACTGAGGTATCAATTTGAAGGTGTTCGAGAGAGGAATGCTGCACGCGGGATCTCCAAAACCAATTTTATTATAAGCAATAAGTGGTTTCCGGCTGCACATATAGATAATTATGTTGCTCAACCACTCCATTTAAACTTCTTGGCTTTAGGAAATATTAATGACATCCATACCTATGCATGGATTAACCAGTACAGAAAAATGATAGAAAAAGGCAATGATGCCTATTTTATAACCTTTTCTAACAATTTCAGCGACCCTCATCTCGCTTTTAATAACCTTTTTAAAGAAATTTCTGTACCTGTTATAATTGCCCAAAATCGAAATGGCAAACTAGTGCGAAATGTATTCATATATCTACTTAAAGATTATAAAGGTAAATAAGCCCTAATCCTGCTTGAAATAAAGAGAGAGATATTTAAGATATTTTTCTCCATATTAGTGTAAAGATTTAATCCAGCGAAGTTGAGTACACGGAAGAAAAATAAGAGTGAAGCCAGCCGACTGAAAGCCCTTCATAGTTATGCTATATTAAATTCCATTCCCGAAGAAGATTTCGACCGCATTACTAAACTTGCGTCGTTGATCTGTAATACCCCAATTTCCCTCATCTCATTGATTGATGAAGAAAGACAGTGGTTCAAATCAAATCTGGGGCTTGATGTAACTGAAACACCGAAAGAACTCGCTTTTTGTCTGCACGCTATAGCCAATACCGATATACTGGAGATTAAAGACGCTACAAAGGACGACCGTTTTAAAAACAATCCCTTAGTTACCGGGAGCCCTGAAATTCGATTTTATGCTGGGTGTCCTTTAATAGATAACGATGGCTACGCATTAGGTACACTATGTGTAATAGATAGAAAACCACGGTCGCTTACTGAAAACCAAAGAGAAGCATTAGCCATCTTGTCAAAAGAAGTCATCACGCTAATTATCGAAAGGAAAAAGAAACAGGAACTTAAGCATTTTGACCGTTTATTCAGCTTGTCGGACGACCTGATCTGTGTATCGGATACAAAAGGATTCTTCAAAAAGATAAATCCTGCCTTTGAAAAAGTATTGGGCTGGGACAAGGCTTTTGTCTTATCAACCTGCTCCTTAGACCTCCTGCACCCGGATGATCTGGAAATTACCGAAAACAACCCTCAGAAATTAATTGATGGAAATGGCAAGCTATCCCCCATTCATCGGTTGCGTACAAGATCTGGAGAATATAAAACCATTCAATGGCACATGACCCTTGACGATTCCAGCGGTGAGTTGTTTTGTATTGGGCGTGATATTACTTTAGAAAAACTAAGGGAACAGCAACTGAAAGATAGTGAGGATAAACTCCGGGTATTTTTCGAGAACTCCCAAGGTTTAATGTGTACCCACGATTTAAAGGGTAACTTTTTGTCGGTAAACAATGCTGGAGCTACAATGTTAGGATATACCTCAGAAGAGATTTTAAACTTCAACCTTTTCGATATCGTACCAGAAAACCATCATCCACAATTGAATACCTACTTATCTGAAATTATAAAAACTGGCCATGCAAAAGGTCAGATGTTGACCAGACACAAAGATGGCTCAGACAGGATATGGTTATTTAATAACATACTAGAAAATCAATTTTATGTGATTGGCAATGCGATAGATATCACCAAGCGGCATCTTCTTGAAAAAGACCTGAAACATTTAAAAGAAATACTGGAACAAACTAACAGAGTGGCCAGGGTAGGCGGATGGGAATTTGAAGTTCAATCACAAAAAATACAATGGACCTCTATAACCAAACAAATCCATGCAGTAGGGCCAGATTACGAACCAGAACTGGCAACGGCGGTTAATTATTATAAAGAGGGAATTAGCAGGGACACCATTAAGCGGGTGATGAGTAAGGCTTTAACTGAAGGCGGGGGCTGGGATGAAGAGTTACAGTTAATAGATGCTAATGGGAAAGAGATTTGGGTACGGGCTATAGGGAATGTGGAATTAGAGGCTGGTATTTGTAAACGCATGTTCGGGACTTTCCAAAATATCGACGACTTTAAACTAACTCAAATTTCTTTAAAACTATCAATCGCTAAACAAGAAGAGTTGAATACAGCCCTCAAGGAACAAATTGCGCTTGTTGAATTACAGGATCAAACCATTCAAAAAATACAGGAGTTTAAATTTTTAGCAGACTCAATTCCGCAAATCATCTGGACGTCTCAACCTGATGGTAATTTGGACTATTATAATCAGCACTGGTTTGATTACACTGGAATGACCTTGGAACAAACTCAAGGCTGGGGATGGGAACCTGTGCTACATCCGGAAGACTTGGACAATTGCATCAAAGCTTGGACAGAATCTATCGAAACAGGAAAACCTTATGAAGTCGAATACCGATTTAAACGAGCAGCAGACGGTGCCTATCGCTGGCATTTAGGACGCGCGCTTCCTATGAAAAATGAACAAGGCCAGATTGTTAAATGGTTTGGCTCCTGTACAGATATTAACGAATACAAAAGGGCCATTAACTTAGAGCGAAAGATAGGCCAGTTTGAAGATTTTAACCGTATTGTTGCCCACAATCTACGTGGCCCGGCTGGTAGCATGGGCATGATCATTAATATGCTGGAAACAACAGAAAACGAAGCGGATCGAGTAGAGTTGTTATCAATGCTAAAGCAATCCAGTTTAAGCTTAAACCAAACCCTAGAAGAATTAATGAAGGTGTTGGAGATACGGTTGAACAAATTTATCCCTTTTGAGCAATGCGACCCTTTATCCATATTGAATGGTGTGGAAAACATGTTGAAAGGCGAAATATTCTCAAAGAAAGCGGTTATTAAACTTAATTCACAAGTAATAGAAATTAGTTACCCAAAGATCTACTTAGAAAGCATTTTTTATAACATGATCAGCAATGCTTTAAAATATGCAAAGCCGGATGTGCCGCCTGAAATTACGATAATTCTTAAAAAGCATCAAGACAGTATCGAGCTAACATTTAAAGATAAAGGACTTGGCATAGACCTAAAAAAGCACGGGAATAATATGTTCAAATTAAACAAGGTATTCCACAGGGGATATGACAGTAAAGGAGTAGGACTTTTTATGACAAAAAACCAAATAGAAACGTTTGGCGGGACTATAACTGTGGAAAGTGAACCCAATGTAGGTACAGAATTTAAAATTATATTATGAAGAAAAAGATTGCCTTAGTAAGTGTGATTGATGATGATCGATTTTTTCAGTTCTCAACGAGGAAGATTATAGAGGCTACTGACCTGGTAGAAAATCTAATAGAGTTTCCGGATGGAGAAATAGCCATACAATATTTTCTAAAACATAAAGATGAAGAGCATATGCTCCCTGATCTCGTCTTTCTAGACCTGAATATGCCCTATATGGACGGTTGGCAATTCTTGGAAGAGTTTACCGCCAATAGTTTTAAAAAGGAATTGATCACGATCTATATTTCCACCTCTTCAGACAACAAATATGACCGCGATAAATTTGAAACCTATCCCAAATTGAAAGGATATCTGATCAAGCCAATCTCCAAATTACAATTCAAAGAAGTTTTGGAGAACGAATTGAGTTTATAACGAATATAAAATATCCCAAGCCAAAAAATTCGCTAACTTCATTCCAATAAAACTTACCAGCCTAATCTCAAAAATATGTGTGCTAATATCCGTTCAATCTCGTTTGCTCTGCTGCTAACTTTAATTTTTCAGCTTCCGGCAAGTTCTCAGCATTTACTACACAGTATTCCAGAGAAAGAAGGCGTTGACTCCAAAGGCATCCTGGATTTTGTGAATGCCACCCGTACCAGCAAGACAGAGTTCCATAGCTTTATGCTTGTGCGTCATGGAAAGGTGATTGCAGATGGCTGGTGGAGTCCTTATGGCCCAGATCTTAGGCATTCGTTATACTCTTGCAGTAAAAGCTTTACAGCTACTGCTATAGGTTTTGCAATCAATGAAAAGAAACTATCATTGGACAGTAAGGTGGTATCTTTCTTTCCTGACCAGGTACCGGCAAAAATTAGTCCCAATTTGGCCCAACTTACGGTAAGAGATGCCCTGATCATGTCTGACGGTCAGGATCCTGAGCCGGGCTACGTATCGGCCGATACCAATTGGGTAAAAAGTTTTTTAGCAGTGCCGATCGTCCATAAACCCGGCACGGTGTTTTTGTACAACTCATTGGGGACATATATGCTTTCGGCTATCATTCAAAAAGTAACTGGTGAGACTGTACTTCATTATCTTACCCCAAGATTGTTCAAACCGCTTGGCATTGAAAATATGGATTGGGAAACCGACCTGAAAGGCATTGACGCCGGAGGTTGGGGACTGCGCCTAAAAACAGAGGATATGGCGAAGTTTGCGCAACTATTTCTACAAAAAGGCAAATGGCAGGGCAAACAAATATTGCCATTAGGATGGGTGGAAGAAGCCAGTTCAGTAAAAATAATCCAGCATCCAGATTTGCCCCAAGCGAAGCGTGACGGCAGTGATTGGGAACAAGGGTATTGTTACCAGATGTGGCGATGCAGGAACAACGCCTACCGCGGGGACGGAGCTTTTGGACAATACATGATAGTTATGCCAGATCAGGATGCCGTACTTGCGGTTACCGCTGAAACTTCTGACATGCAGGGAGAGATTGATTTGGTATGGAAGTACTTATTACCAGCTATGCATCAGGGAAAATTACCGGAAAATAAAGTTGCCGAAGCGCAATTACAAAAATCTTTAAAGGAACTGGCCTTACTCCTACCTTCAAAACATATGAGTAAGCTTGCTAATGAGATCAACGGAAAATCTTATACCCTGGTAGCTGATAAATCTAAATTCAACAACATTACCATTAAATTTGGCAAGGATGGCACGTGTCATATCAACTTAAAAGGTGACACAGCCCCTTATGAGCTCAGTTTTGGCAATGGTAGCTGGTTTTCAGGTTTAACTAACAAGCCCGGCCCATCCCTAACTGCCGGAGCAAATGAGAACCGTACAATGCTGGTTCCAGCAAAAGTGGCAGGCAGTTACACCTGGATGGATGACCATCGGTTAGCGCTTACCCTTAGGTATATTGAAAGTCCGCATACTGAAACATTTGTATGTGAATTTGACGCGAATAACATTATCATCCACCAGACCAGCAGCGTTAACAACGGAAAAGAATTGCTATATAAGGGAAGCCAAGTTTTATAACACAACACTATTTTTTCGCTACGATTTTTACTAGACCAGTGGTCCAGATGTTTCCCTTTTTATCTTCGGTTTGGAGCAGGGATTTTTATCATCTGCCACCGAGCGCAAGATCGAACCGATAGGTGAAGAGATCTCCCAGGTAAACACTTTGGGAGATCTCTTTTTTATCATCAGATTGGAAGGCGATGTACACGATCATTCTTTTGTTTAAAAAATCAGTCGGCAAACTTTGTGTTACGCGGCCATCACCTCTTTCTGGCCCGGTCAAAGCGATTATGGCTCTTCCCAAGTCCGGAAAATAAAACGCGAGCATCGCACGATCCAGATTTCTATTGACATCGTTATTGCTTTTTGTCCAGGTTATTTCTATCGTATTGCGCTGAAAAGACAATTGTAGGTTCTCCGGATTTTTCAGATATCCCTGACTTAAAATTACTTTCGTGTAATTGATACTGATGTCTGGATATTGCCCTTCAAGGGCGAGGTTGGCATAGGATACTGCCTGATTATATGCATTCTTTGTGGTGTCTTGAACCATTAAATTAAGCCCGGTATTAAAAAAACCCTTAAGTGGTTTAAGAAAGTCACTAATTACCGTTAATTTATGTCTTTGTGCAATTTGCAACTTGCTGGGTGGTTTTACAGAATAACCTACCTGCCTAACAATGTGCTGCCCTTTTAGGTTATAGGCCACCAGGCCACCTACTTTTCCACTAAATCCCATAAAATTTTTTCCGTCAAATTTTCCCATGTCTTTTCTATTTTTGTTTATGATTTGTTCTTGTTTCCTGCAAAATTAAGGCAGATTATCAGTAAATCCAAGCGTAGTGCAGAACTGTCAACCGCTGTCCAAGTATTGTCCACAAGAGCAACAATTGCGCAGCCATTAAGCTACCGGCAGTATACCAAAGGCTG
>JANXVH010000091.1 GCA_025351765.1 Pedobacter sp. | reverse complement strand
TTACTAAATATTTCTCCCTGTCAACGCACTATGATAGTGATATGGGTTTGGGTGGCGGATTGACATTGACTTATTAATATGATGAAGATCACTTATGAACTTGTTGATTGTCAGTAAAATATAAAGTTGATTAGTGGATGTTTGTAGTAGATAACATTTACTTACACTAAAAGATCAAGTCATGAAAAAACTGAATTTATTATTACTGTTCATAGCAACGCTCACAATAAGCGTTACTATGAAAGCATTTGCACAAACAGCAAAGGACACTACCCGGAAAATCCACATTAATGCCAAAGGTGGGGTGTACAATCAAGAGGGGACTAAACTGGGCTATATTGATAAGAACGACATGGTCAGGGATAATACCGGCAAGGAACTGTATTTTATTGATAAAGATGGTAACGTAATTAGTGCAGATGGAAAAAAATTAGGCAGAGCGAAAAAGAACGGATCATACTATAATATCAACGGGGAAAATGTTTTAAATACCAAAGATATTGACAAAGAGAACTGTGCCATCTTAGATCCACAGGGGCATAATTTCGGAACAACACACAAAAATTATAAGCTTCATGCTTGCGCTGCGCATTGCTACTGGTTAATGAAGGCGAAGGAAAAGGCGGTGAAGAAACCGTAATAAAAATTTGGTCATTTAAATAAAGATCTATGAAGATGAACAAAATGCCGGGAGGTATGGATCATAGCAAAATGCACAAAGATCATGATCCGCATATGGGTATGTCGGAGCATGACCACCATACCATGATGATCGCCGATTTTAAAAAGCGGTTTTATGTGGTGTTGGCACTCACCCTCCCAATTATGCTCTTATCAACCATGATACAGCGTTTTATGGGGGTTAACTGGCAATTTACTGGTTCATCTTATATTTTGTTTGCCTTGTCCTCAGTAGTGTTTGTTTATGGTGGCTGGCCATTTTTAACGGGATTGGTCGATGAGGTAAAAACAAAGAATCCCGGTATGATGTTTCTTATCGGCTTTGCCATAACCGTTGCATATAGCTATAGTGTAGCTATTGTGTTTGGTTTAAAAGGAATGGATTTCTTTTGGGAACTGGCTACGCTTATTCTCATTATGCTTTTGGGGCATTGGATAGAAATGAAGTCGGTTATGGGTGCTTCAAATGAACTGGAGTTATTAGTACAGTTAATGCCTGCCGATGCACACATGGTGATGCCGGATATGGTGCATGATGTAAAAACGGATACTTTAAAAGAGAACGACATCATCTTGATCAAACCCGGCGAAAAAGTTGCGGCTGACGGCATTATTCTGGAGGGTGAAAGCTACCTCAATGAATCCATGCTCACAGGTGAATCACAGCCAGTATTGAAAGTTAAAGGCGATAAAGTAATTGCAGGCTCTATCAATGGCAATGGCTCTTTTAAAGTAACGGTTTCCCATGCCGCTAAAGATTCTTATTTGTCCCAGGTAGTTAAACTGGTAGATGACGCGCAAAAGTCAAAATCTCAAACCCAGCTTTTAGCAGATACGGCAGCCAAATGGTTAACCGTAATAGCACTGGTAGCGGGTATTGGCACTTTCCTCTATTGGTATTTAACGGGGCAAACCTTAGCCTTCGCGATGGAAAGAATGGTAACGGTAATCGTAATTTGCTGCCCTCATGCTTTAGGCTTAGCGGTACCGCTGGTGGTTGCTAAATCAACCGCTTTATCAGCTAAACATGGTTTGTTGATCAAAAATAGAACAGCATTTGAGAACGCCCGGAAAATTACGACTATTGTTTTTGATAAAACAGGCACATTAACGGTCGGTAAGTTTGAAGTATCTAAAGTTGTTTCGCTGAACGAAGACATTAAAGAAAATGAGCTTATTCGCCTGGCATCAGCCTTAGAACAAAAATCAGAACATCCCATTGCGACAGGTATCCTGCAAAAAGTAAAAGACTTAAAACTTGCGATTCCACCAGCCGAAAACTTTAAAGCTATAACAGGTCAGGGAGTTGAAGCGATCGTAGAAGGCAAAAAGTTATTGGTGGTTAGTCCAGGTTATTTAACGGAAAATAAATTAACGCTGCCAGATGGTTTTACAGCCAATGACACAGAAACAGTCGTGTTTGTACTGATCGATCAGAAACTGGCCGGATACATTGCTTTATCGGATGAAATACGTCCTGAATCGGCAGAAGCTATTAAAACCCTAAAGCAAGAAAATATCAAATCAATCTTACTTACTGGTGATAATAGCAAAGTAGCCGCGAGTGTGAGTAAAACGTTAGGCATGGATAGTTTTATTGCCGAAGTATTGCCGCATCAAAAATTGGAGAAAATAAAAGAACTACAATCCAAAGGTGAATTTGTGGCAATGACCGGGGACGGTGTAAATGATGCGCCCGCGCTTGCCCAGGCGGATATTGGTATCGCAGTGGGTTCGGGAAGCGATATTGCAGCAGAGACGGCAGGAATCGTGTTGGTGAACAGTAATCCAAAAGATATTGTCAGTCTTGTTTTGTTTGGTAAAGCGACTTACCGGAAGATGATACAAAATTTGATTTGGGCGACAGGCTATAATGTGGTCGCTTTACCGTTGGCAGCAGGTGTGTTATATAACCAAGGCATTGTTTTAAGCCCGGCGGCAGGCGCCGTGTTAATGACTGTTAGTACGGTGGTAGTTGCTATTAATGCAAGTATGCTTAAAGTAAAAGATTAATTCTATTAACTGGCTCGATTAGTGGGTGTAACTAAGAAAACTAACCAACAAAAAACATGAAAAGAATTATGATCGCCTTAACTGCTGTTACATTGAGTTGTAGCGCAATGGCACAAACCAAAATGGCAGACACATCTATGCATAAGATGTCGCACATGTCTATGAGCAAAATGAATCATTCAGCAATGATGATGGATGGTAAAATGATGACCATAAGGGATGGTAAAAGTATGCCCATGACCAAACCAATGACCATGAACAATGGAACAATGGTAATGACA
>JANXVH010000088.1 GCA_025351765.1 Pedobacter sp. | reverse complement strand
GGCAACAGGGTTGTAGGGGGGCACATTGGATTAACGTATAATTTTGGGAATGAGTTGTCGGCAAAGACATTAGTGACTGTTACGAGAAACTTTGGGAACTACTTTTTAGAAGATTTTAATCCACCGAAAACGCAAGGTTATTCATTACAAGAATTCACTTTTCAAAAAGTAAGAAGTCCATTGTCATTCACTGGATCAATTGGATATGATTTTGGCGAGCTCACTCAAAATATTGGCTTGCTATTGGGTGTTAAATATGTTTTATTTCACGAATAGTACAGCTTTTTATAAGCTTCTCTAATTTTATTGTTATGAGATTCACCTTGTTTTTGATTCGATACTCCTATTAACAATAGCTCTAGATAGCAAGTTTTTAAATTTCTGAGTTTTAAATTCGGTGAGATATGCAATCATTAGTGAAAATATTAGGCAAAGAACAACTAGTGTTATAAATATTAGAAAACTAATCAATGAAGGTTGCATTTTAAAACCGGTTTCAAAAAAATGATTTGTAAGGGTTAAAATTAACAAAGAAAATGGGAAGTGAATGAGATATAAGGTATAAGAGAAACTAGCCATTCGATCGTTAAATTTATAAAATGTATTTTCAAGTTTAAAGTCTGCAAACATAGATAACCAACAAGAAAAAAGGAGAGCAAGGAAAACATCGGCTAAAATCGGTGGAAATATATCTGGTTTGGATCGTTGAAAAAGCAGAAATAACAATATTACAAATGGAATTAAGAGTTTGAAAATCTTTCTGTCGCTTTTAACATAGATAGGTAAAAGACCAATTATCCATAATAAATAATAAGTGGTTATGTTCGTTGAAATAAAACAACAGGCGGCTATCGTAATCGCGATTGCAATAAAAAATGTTTTCTTTGAAAATATGCCTTTTATCAAATGGAAGATAATTACGCAGTTTAGCGGAAACAAAACATAATACCAGAATTCGTTTGCTAAACTCCAAAGCGGGCCATTACTTCCAAATGGAGGCAAAATAGAATTTTGAAGCATGAATAGAGAACTGAAAAAATAATTAAATCCTTGCCTTTCAGATATGTTAAAGTTTATTGATGAAAATTTTAGTCGACCGTCGTACACACCAAGTACATCAAAAATTTGTCCTATCGAATCAAATAGGAATGTTAATATTAATGCAACAATTAAAACTGAATATAGTCTTGCAGCTCTGTTTATAGAATAAATAGTAAAATTAAATTTATTATTCTTTATTTGATTTAAGACAGATTGTCCAACTAAAAATCCGCTCAGAACAAAGAATACGATTACTGATTGATGTCCTAGGCCTGATACAAAATAAAATGCTTTTACTAATGAACTACTATGAATTACTTCGTTAAAATCAACAAAGATGAAAGATCTGAGATGACTTATCACAACTAATAAAGCAGCAATCCACCGCACTAAATGAATAAATCCGGATCTAGAGATTTTAAATGTCATATAGGATGCTATTTATGTGACGATCAGATAAATTTGTCTCCCATTTCAAAACTCATTTTTTTAACGACTTCCTTAATCGCTTGCTCTTCAGCTTTAGGGTAAATCAATAATGCATTCCCTTCATCTACAACAATATAGTTATCTAAGCCCCTAATTACGGCTAATTTATCTTTACTAATGTGAATTATACTGTTTTTTGTATTAACAACGTCAATTTGTCTTGCCGAGATAACATTGTTGTCCTCATTTTTGGGAGCTGTCTCGTAAAGGGACGCCCAAGTTCCTAAGTCAGACCATCCGAAATCTGATGGGATTGTGTAAACATTCTCTGCTTGCTCCATAATAGCGTAATCAATAGAAATATTGGGCGAGGTTGGATAATGTTCATCAATAAACGCACGTTCACCGTCGGTGTTGTAAACGATAATCCCTTTAGAAAATAAAGTATGAATATCTTCCGCATGTTCTTTCAGTGCGCTGATAATCGAACCCACTTTCCAAATAAAAATTCCGGCATTCCAAACATAGTTACCTTCTGCTAGAAATTCCTTTGCCTTTTCCAGGGACGGTTTTTCTTTAAATTGGATAACTTTGTGCACGCTATCTTCTTCTGCAGGTGCATACTTGATATAGCCATAACCTGTATCTGGGCGTGTAGGAGTAATGCCTAAAGTAACTAGTGCTTCATGTTTTTCTGTGTAGGCTAATGCTTGTTCTATTTTCGTAATGAAAATTTCTTCATATAAGATAAAATGATCTGAAGGTGCAACTACAATATTTGCATCGGGGTTCAATCCTTTTAATTTGAAAGAAGCATAAGCGATGCATGGTGCAGTGTTGTTCCTGCTTGGCTCACAAATTAGTTGTGTTGCAGTTATTCCTTCAAGTTGGTTTAGTATAATGCCTTCGTATTGACTGTTAGTCACAATGAAGATATTTTCTGCAGGACAAAGTTTTAAGAATCTTTTATAAGTCAGTTGCAATAACGATTCGCCTATACCAAGAATATCTAAAAACTGCTTTGGAAAATTGTTACGACTTTTCGGCCAAAAACGACTACCTACGCCGCCCGCCATTATCAAAACATAATTATTTAAATTCATATTAGGGTAGTTGAGCGATTAAATTATAGTTACACAAATGTTAATTATTAACTAAATTTTGCTATTATATAAATATAGATTGGTATTCGTTCGCAAAGATATAAATATACTCAAATTCAAACTTAAATCGTCCAATTATGTACTATTTAACTATGAAACTAAGTGGATTTAAATACGCTTTAGGTACCTAAAAGAGTTCTTAGAAAATGTAATGAATTTCTTTGCTTTTTTGTTACTTTCGTAGCTATCGAAATACAAATCAAATTAATTTATAATTATTTCTGATTTTGTTGCAACTCACACAATGATAGCTGCACTAGAAGGTAATGTCATAATAACTAAATGAAGAGAAATTTACAACTTGATTTTTTAAGATTTTGTGGAATTATTTTGGTAATGGTACATCACATTCCAACAGCTAATGCAACATTTATTGGAAGATTTTTGAATTACATTAAACCAGGAGGTTGGATCGGAGTCGATCTTTTTTTCGTACTGAGTGGTTTTTTAGTTTCTGGTCTTATAATTAAGGAATATCAAAGGTTCGGTTCATTCGATGCAAAAAGATTTTTGATTCGCAGAGGTTTTAAAATTTACCCAGCATTTTATATTTATCTAATTTATCAATTTTTATTTAATAAATATTTGACCAATCATCCACAATCAATTTCAGGATTAATAAGCGAGGGTTTATTTGTATCTAACTATTTTGGACACAATAATAACCATCTATGGTCTATCTGCGTGGAAGAACATTTCTACTTTTTACTATCGCTGCTATTCGTCGTCCTTATAAAAATCAAAAGTGTTGATTTGCGAGTTATCGTATGGGTTTATTTTAGTCTATTTATTTTAGGCATTGGCTGCAGATATTACAATTTTATTAGTTTCCAAGATTATGACTTCAGCCGTGATTATGCAAGAAGTCATATAAGATTTGATGGCTTGTTTTTCGGGGTTTTAATAGCTTATGTTTCAAATTATAGACAAGATATTATTCGAAGAATAACTAGTGGCTCTATTAACATTTATTTTATGATTTTGGCAATACTGTTCCTGTCTACTAATTTTATTTTTGAGCGGGAAAAATTTCATATGATTGCGGTAGTCAATTTGGCTTTAAACCCAATTTGTTTTGGCTACTTGTTGATAAATATTATTAATTTTAAATCGGAAAAATTTTTAAAGATTATTTCGCCGCTTTCATATATAGGGATGTACTCATACTCTATTTATTTATTTCACGAGCATTTCATCCAGATATGTAATAAAGTATTGGGTCCAGATCATGAAACCTTTTACATCTTATATTTTATTGTTGCATTGACTGGAGGAATTGTAATTAGTAAATGCATTGAATATCCAATAATTAAGATAAGAGAGAGGTATTTCCCTAGTAAATCAGGCGTATTAAAATTAGTATAACGGAGTTAGCTAGCAGCTAGCTCCATTTCAAGTCTTTTACTTCATTGTAAACTTTAGTGATACCCTCTTCTAAGGATACTTTAGCTTTCCAGCCTTGGGCGTTCAATTTACTTACGTCCATTAATTTTCTTGGTGTGCCATCTGGTTTTGAGGTGTCAGTAATAATCTCACCACCAAAGCCTACAATCTTCGTCACCAATTGCGCTAGTTCTAAGATAGAAACATCTTCGCCTACACCAACATTTACTAAGCCCGCTTCATTGTACGTCTCCATCAAATGAAAACAGGCATCAGCCAAATCATCCACGTATAAAAATTCTCTTTTAGGTGTTCCTGTACCCCAAATGGTTACTGTTTTATCACCCATATTTTTTGCTGTGATTACTTTCCTGATTAATGCGGGTAATACGTGAGAGTTGTTTAGATCGTAATTGTCGTTAGGGCCATAAAGGTTTGTTGGCATTACAGAGATGTAATTACAACCGTATTGTGACCTATAAGCATCGCATAATTTGATACCTGCTATTTTGGCAATTGCATATGGCTCATTGGTTGGCTCTAACTCTCCAGTTAACAGATAATCTTCTTTTAGTGGTTGCGGAGCCAATTTTGGATATATACAAGACGAGCCCAAAAACATTAATTTCTCCACCTTATTTTCATAAGCCGAATGAATAACATTGTTCTGGATCATCAGGTTTTCAAAAAGAAAATCTGCTCGGTAAATGTTGTTCGCTAAAATACCACCTACTTTAGCCGCAGCTAGAAAAACGTAATCTGGTTTTTCCTTAGCAAAGAATTCTGATACAGCCTGCTGATTACGTAAATCTAACTCTTTTGAGGATCGAGTGATGATATTATTGAAGCCTTCGGCTTTTAACTTCCTAACAATAGCAGAACCAACCATTCCGTTGTGCCCTGCTACATATATTTTTGCTGTTTGCTCCATTTAATTATTCAAATTGGTTTTTAACTGAATATCCTGCTTTTTTCAACATTTTTTCTTTCTCGAAGAGCTGAACGTCTGAAGTCATCATATCAGTAACCAATCCTGCTAAGTCATACTTAGGTTTCCAGTTTAATTTTTCTTTACATTTTGTAGGATCTCCAATCAACAAATCAACTTCTGTTTGGCGGAAATATTTTTTATCTACTGCTACTACTTCTTTACCAATTTTAACTTGGTATTTTTTATTGCTGCAAGAAACTACATATCCTTTTTCATCTGCACCTTCGCCTTTAAATTCCAGGCTTATGCCAACTTCTCCAAAAGCCATTTTGATAAAATCACGTACTGTTGTGGTTACGCCTGTAGCAATTACAAAATCTTCTGGAACATCTTGTTGTAGAATTAACCACATGGCTTCTACGTAATCTTTTGCATGTCCCCAATCTCTGCGTGCATCCAAGTTTCCAAGGTATATTTTATCTTGCATGCGTAAAGCAATTTTAGCGGTAGCACGGGTGATTTTGCGGGTAACGAATGTTTCTCCTCTTAGCGGACTTTCGTGGTTAAACAAGATGCCGTTACAGGCGAAAATTCCATAAGCTTCGCGATAGTTCACGGTAATCCAATAGGCATACATCTTTGCTACTGCATAGGGTGAGCGTGGATAGAACGGTGTAGTTTCTGATTGAGGAACGGCTTGTACCAATCCATAAAGCTCTGAAGTGGAAGCTTGGTAAACTTTGGTTTTTTCTACTAAGCCCAGGATCCTTATTGCTTCCAAAATTCTCAACGTACCAATGCCATCAGCGTTGGCAGTATATTCTGGCGTATCAAAACTTACTTGTACATGGCTCATGGCACCCAGGTTATAAATTTCATCTGGTTGTACCTGTTGGATGATCCTGATTAAGTTGGTAGAATCGCTTAAATCACCATAGTGCAAAATGAATTTTAAATTGCTCTCATGTGGGTCTTGATAGAGATGGTCAATACGATCTGTATTGAACATCGAACTACGGCGTTTGACACCGTGAACTTCATATCCTTTTTTTAACAGTAGATCAGCTAAGTATGCGCCATCCTGACCTGTAATACCTGTTATCAGAGCTTTTTTCATTGATGTAATTTATTTTAATAATTAATTGAGATATATACTGAACTTATGCGATTTTTTCTAAAGATAATCAGTCTTTGTTTCCTGTTATTAAAAAATTGACGTTTATATTTCACAAATATATTCATTTCTAGTTAAATATCTATATTTGTGTATATTTTACACTAAGCTATTTTTTTGTTAAAATTAAGGTAACATTAGATTCGCTTTAAATGGTGAAATTTGATCCTGTTTAATTATTATTGTACATAAAATTTATAAAACCACTCGATGAAAAACATCACTAACATTTGCTGTATAGGCGCGGGCTACGTTGGAGGTCCAACCATGGCTGTTGTAGCTAAACAATGCCCACATATTAAAGTTACCATTGTTGATTTAAATGAAGCCCGTATTGCTGCCTGGAATGATGAAGATGTGAATAATATACCGGTTTATGAGCCTGGCTTGAGTGAGGTGGTTGCAGAAGCCAGAGGTAGAAATCTTTTCTTTTCTACTGATGTGGATAAAGCGATTGCTGAGGCGGAGATGATTTTTATTTCTGTAAACACGCCTACTAAGACCTATGGCGCTGGTAAGGGTATGGGTGCTGATTTGAAATGGATTGAGCTTTGTGCAAGACAGATTGCGCGTGTTTCTACTACGGATAAGATTATTGTAGAAAAATCTACTTTACCGGTTAGGACTGCTGAGGCGGTTAGGGATATCTTGCACAATTCTGGTAGTGGTGTTAAGTTTGAGGTTTTGTCTAATCCAGAGTTCCTTGCGGAAGGTACTGCTGTGGAAGATCTAATGGCACCTGATCGTGTTTTGATCGGTGGTGATTCAACTGAATCTGGTAAGGAGGCGGTGCAGGCTTTGGTTGATGTTTATAACAACTGGATTCCAAGGGAAAGAATTCTTACGACTAACGTGTGGTCTTCTGAGCTTTCTAAGTTGGTAGCTAACGCTTACCTGGCGCAAAGGATCTCCTCTATCAATGCAATATCTGAATTGTGCGAAAAAACTGAAGCGGATATAAATGAGGTTTCAAGAGCAATTGGTACGGATAGCCGTATCGGTTCTAAGTTTTTAAAGGCTTCTGTAGGTTTTGGTGGTTCTTGTTTTCAAAAGGACATCCTGAACCTGGTATATATTTCTCGTTCATTCGGCTTGAAGGAGGTTGCCGATTATTGGGAACAAGTAATCATTATGAATGATCACCAGAAGAAACGGTTCGCATTAAACATGGTTAAAAATTTATACAACACGGTTAACGATAAGAAAATTACCTTTTTGGGATGGGCGTTTAAAAAGGATACCAATGATACGCGTGAGTCTGCCGCGATTTATGTTGCTGATGAGTTGCTAAATGAGCAGGCCAAGCTTAGGGTGTATGATCCAAAGGTTACAGAGGCTCAGGTGTTTGGTGATCTGGATTATCTGGCTACGCGTACGCCTGAGGAAAATAGGGATCATGTTAAGGTTTTTGTTGATCCTTATAAGGCTTGTAAGGAGTCTCATGCCATCGCCATTTTAACGGAATGGGATGAGTTTAAGGAGTACGACTGGCAACGGATTTATGATAATATGTTAAAGCCGGCTAAAATATTTGATGGCCGTAATATACTGGATGCAGAAAAGCTTCGCGCAATTGGTTTTAAGGTAACATCTATTGGGGTTAAATAATTGCTATGACACGTAAAAGGGTAGTGATCACCGGCTCCTTGTCATTCTGAGTCATTTGTCATTCCGACTCATTTGTCACTCCCATTCATTTGTCATTCCATTCATTTGTCATTCCGAGTTTCGAGGAATCTAGATTCTTCACTTCGTTCTGAATGACAAGGAGTATTTTATGGTCATTCCGAGTAGCCTTGTCATTCCGACTCATTTGTCATTCCCATTCATTTGTCATTCCGAGTTTCGAGGAATCTAGATTCTTCACTTCGTTCTGAATGACAAATGACAAATGAATCAGAATGAAAAGGCAATTCTGAATGACAAAGTAGGAGATGGAGCCTTGTTGTAGCACTACTAGGGGCTTTCCAGCCAGTTCAGTGCGGAAAGGGGTACCCTTACCGCACCAAATTACCTAGTATGGTGCTAGAAAGGTGCTAGTAACTCTGGCGCGATCCCGTTATTTAAGGTACTTTTTTAACCTGCTTTTGTTTGCTGAGGTGTTTTCCCGACTAATTTGAATTACTTTGTTTGCCGGCATAATTAGGGTTACCCGCATCATTGATTTATCAATCTTGGTGTACTCTGAATGTAGAATGTTGTCAAAACTGAAAATTTCTGAGCGATTGCCAATCATGTATTGATCTGGAGGTAATAATTTAAAGCCATTTTTAATTCCATTTTTCCAGGGCGTGATTTTTCCATCAATGAAGACAGCAAACTGCTCTTCTTTAGTGGATTCAATGTAAACAATCTCTGTGAGTGGTTTCCCAAAAAGAAAATCCTGACCGGTTGTCCTTTGTTCTTTAGCTGAAACTTTCTTTGAGGTAACAAAAATCCTGTCTCGGCACACCACCAGGTAGTAAATCATATAATAACAATTAAAAACACATAGCATCAATAGTTCTGGCAATAGGTTGGCCGAAAACCAATAGGTGTCTAATATCCACCAGCCTCCAATAGCAAAATAAATAGTTACCAGCACGATTACTGCAACCATTGGAGTTAGTATGCCAAATAAGCTCTGCATCATTAACCGGTTGATGAAATGTTCTTCCCAATGGTATTTCTGGTCAAGCCAGCGGGTAACGCGACATACGGAATAGGTAGTGGCTAAAGCGATAATCACACTCCCACTCATGGAGTAGGCATATTTTGGCCTGAGTATCAATTCTATTGTATTCCCTTTAAATGCGTTTAGTAAAATAAAATGGGCGGACAATAGGCTCATTGAGCCACGGGCGATGGTGTCTTTGTACTGGGGAGTCATTAATTTAAAGGTTAGTAAATAAAACTGTTTGTTGGTTGCTGCAAAGCTTAAAAAATTTCACAAAATATGCAAGCGCCATCATAAACTTTCTACCATTCGTCCAAAAAAATCTGCCATCCATAAATATTTTGTTGGTGCTCGGCAAAAACTTACTACCGTTCGGGTTTGCCGCCAGGTTGAGCTATTGCTTATGTTTTGGTCTTGTTATAGTTTTGGAGAAATTAAAAAACATAATTTTTTCACTTATCAACAAAATCGCTCATTATGAAAGCACTTTTACAAAGGATTATCGAACTCCTAATTTTAATTTATCAGACTTTGTCTGAAAAGCATGCACCAATTCCCATACCATTGGAAGCGGATGTTTGGATGGATAGTTATGATGTGATGCAGCTGCTAAATGTTAGCTACGCTACGTTGTACCGCGCCCGGGAAGCCAATGAACTTATCGCCAAAAAGATCGGCAGGAAATGGTTTTACCTGAAATCATCCTTGTGTTGAGATTGGGTTACTTATCAAAACTGTTCATGATACTGATCAGTTTTATGCAAAACCTTTCAATTCTATGCAGGGCGCTCTCCTGGCTAGGTTTGCATAGTTTGTAGCCCTACCTTTGTATCAACATCAGCTTAATCGCCTTGCCGGCCGGAAGGTTTTTGAGTACTGCTGACTTAACAGATTTAACAATTTAGAACAACTTGAAAATGGAAAATGATATAAATTTAAAATTAACAGCGCATTTGATGCCCGACAATGAGGGTGTAATTATTTTTGAATCGGCAAGTGAATCAATCCGGATTAATCGCCTCAATAATGTACTTCAATTCATCGCTACGCTAAAGCAGCTTACTATGGCAATAGATCTGGGTGGTAGGCAAGATTGTTATCAGGAATTGAAAAACTGGCACGGTTTGCAGTGGGTGCTCAATTGTACTTTTAAAAGGGAGCTGGTGGGCTTGGAGGTGTGGTATCAGAAGCGTGGGTTTGCTGAGCAGCTAAAAACGGTTTTTAATTGGCAGGGTAAAGCGGCTGAGTTTAGGGACGCCGTAAATGGAATGATTGAGCGTATGGGCAGGTACTTGTACTTCTAAAAATATTAGGATACCCCGCTATTTGCGGGACTGCTTGGGCAGGCTGATTACTATCGTTGCTAACTACAGCACAAAAAGTTGCAATTGCTAATGAACCCATTAAATTATATATATCATGGGAAAGTACAAAAAAGGCATCCTCGGCTATTTTAGAGGGAAAGTAGGAACTGTTATCGGTTCAATTTGGAAAGGCATACACTACATGCGAAGTGTATCTGAAGCATCATCTAGTGAGCCAACGCAGGCACAGCTAAACGTGCGGCTGAGATTTGCCCTGGTGGTAGAGTTCTTAACACACATTAAGGGCATGATTGGTACGGGTTACCAGAAGTTTAATAAGGGGGTTACTCCTTTTAATGCCGCAGTTTCTTATTTGCTGAAATACACGGTAACGGGAACTTCGCCAAACTACACTATTGATTACAGTAAGGTGATTGTTAGTGTGGGCGACCTGGAGCAATTGCCTGATGCAGCTGCGGTAACTTCTGATCCGGCTGAGATCAAGTTTAACTGGGATGCGAATACCAACATGGAGTATGGTAAGGCTACGGATCTGGTGTCTGTGCTTGCTTACAGTGCGGTGCTCCATAAGTATGTAAAGGTGACGGATGTGGTGCCTAGATCGGCGCTAACTTATACGTTAAGTTTGCCTGCTGAGTTTTCTGGTGAGCTGGTACATTGTTGGTTAACGTTAACGAGTGTTGACAGGAAACAGGTTTGCGAAAGCAGTTATTTAGGTCCTGTTACGGTGTTGTAACGGTTGAAGGAGATGTAGTCTGCTCAGACTGATCTCGCTTCAAGGTACTCCGCTACAAAATTCGCAAAGGACTTAATGTCTGTTTCTTGGAGGGAAAGGGAATAATGGATGGGAAAGGAATAGGGAAATGGATGGGAAAGGGAGACTGATGTTAAGTGTGGAGCGCAAGCGAGGGAAAGGTTTTCCTGATGAGAAAGCTGAAAGCGGAGGCTTAAAAAAGAAGAACTTCTGAAATAAGGGGAGTTTTAAAAACAAACATGGTGTTGGGCTGAAATGACAACCCGCACCATGTTTTGTACCTGAATCTTTAATCTTTAAAAAATGATGAAATTATTAAAATTAACCAAGCCGGTTGAAGGGCAGGTAGGGAAGGGTATTGAAAAATACCTGGTAATGCTGATCATGGTAATGGCTTATTATAGCGTGCAAAAGTTTATCGGTTTTGGTGATAGTTCGGCTGGTTTTGTTGACCAGAGTATTTGGTTGCTGGTTTTGCTGAGTATGATCAGTGTGCTAATGGTGGTTGGGATGAGCTGGTGGTTGTTGAACCGCTTCTTATTCAACATGGGTATGCCTGCGGTGGGTAACCTGGTTTTACAATTTAAACAAATGGAGATATGGCAGCAATTAGGTTTTTACTGGTTGTCTTATGCCTTGCTGGTTTGGGCAGGTGTTGGGGCGCTGAGCGCAGTTTTGTAACTGAGCCAAAGGTTATAGTTATGCCAAGGGTTGTGACTGAGCGCAGGGCGATTGTGGTTAAACGGGTGTTGGACATTGCACGTGCGCAGCTTGGTGTTAGGGAGAAAACAGGTAATAACGACGGGGTGGCGGTTGAGTCTTACTTAAAATATGTAGGCTTTATGAAAGGTAACCCATGGTGTGCCGCTTATGTGTGCTGGGTTTTTGGACAGGCTGGTTATTTAGCACCACGAACGGCATGGAGTCCGGCGCTATTTCCTTTGGATAGGTTGGTGAAGCAAGAAAGTAGTAGTCCTCCGTCGCTTCGGTTACCTCGGTTACTTCGGGGGAATAAGGGGGCTGATATAAAGGGCTTGGTTTTCGGGATTTATTTCCCGGGTTTAAAAAGAATAGGTCACTGCGGGTTGGTGGATGGCATACAGGGTGATTTTATAATTACGCTGGAAGGAAATACCAACGTGGAGGGTAGCCGTGAAGGGCAGGGTGTTTATCGCCGCCTGAGGCACAAAAGAACAATTTATAAATATGCAGATTGGTTATGAAAACACAAAGATTAATAAAAGCGGCGGCGGTTAACGTGATAAATTTTATTACCCATTCTATGATGGAACATGCTTTTTTACTGGCGTATGAAACGGAGTTGGCCGACTTAAAAGGCCTCATCCCGCCGGGTAGTGTTTCTTGTGGAAATGGGATTGGCAACTGGAATCTGGAGTTTCAGCTGCTGGAGATGGTGGATGATAAAGCGGTGAAAGCCTTGCTTAGCGCCATGAGGAAAATGGAAAGGCATGTGAATACTTTTATGGTATTTACCGGTATTACCCCGGAAGAAGTGGTTTTTGAGGAGCGGGCTGTGGAGAATGCTACACACCTCTGGAATGATATTGTTTGCCAGATGAAGTATGAGAGCCACCAGGATATTTTGACCGCTTTGCCTTGGATGTTTGATAATTATTACCTGTTGTTGTACAATTTGGCGCAACGCATCTCTACTGGGAATATGGCTTTAATTGAGCATGACGATGTGGGGTTTGCTATGTGGGATTACCGTAAAGAAAACGACTGCTTTGCGAGCCTGGATTTTAGCGCGAAGTATTTGCTGGACATGGTGAAGGACATTTGGGAAGAGGATCTGGAGTTGCAAAATTTAAGCGGGGAGCATTATGGCCAGGTATAAGAATGGGATAACGGGCGTGTTTTCTGGCAAGGTTGGTCATGTGGTTGGTGTTTCATCGCGCGGTAAAAGTTTTTTACGTTCGGTTCCTGATTTCTCCAATCATGAGCCTACTGATAAGCAGTTTAAACAGCGCCGGTTGCTGGCCCTGATGAGTACATGGCTGAAGCCATTGAAGAGCTTGATAAGGGTTGGTTTTCAGTTGTTAGCGCCTGGGAAAACAGCCATGAATGAAGCTTTTTCTTTGAACTACAGGGAGGCGCTTACTGAGGTGAATGGGGAAATGGTGATCGATTATCCCAAAGCTGTTTTTAGTAAGGGCGGACTTTTGATTTCTTTTATCCTCGAATTTTTGAGTTTAATGGATGCGATCCTCCACATTAAGTGGGATAATGCTTTGGCTTCTGTGTTTAATAAGGACAACGATAAGGCAACTTTTGCAGTGTATAATGCAGCAAAGGCGAAATTTGTAACGTTTGACGGTGCCGCTTTTAGGGGGGATAAAGCTGTTGCCTTGCAATTGCCATCTGGTTTTAGGGGCGATGCCGTGCACTGTTGGATGTTGTATGCTAATGAAGCGGGTGATAAGGTAAGCACTACCGCCTACGTCGGCGAAATTGTAGTAGGGTAGCGTAGGTGTTAAGCCGACTAATTTGTTAAGCCGGTTCTTTTGTTAAGCTGGTTCTTTTGTTAAGCCGACTGTCCGTTATTGTTATTATTAAATGCCCGCTGTGACAGCGGGCATACATGTTCTTTGACTTATGAATTTATTTAAAGCGGTTTTTGGTTTAGGGTTATTTGTCATTCAGAGGGTTGCTTTGTTGGTCAAAGCGCTCGTCTTTTTGTTATTCAGAGGGTATTTTGTCATTCAGAGCGCAGCGAAGAATCTAGATTCCTCGAAACTCGGAATGACAAAAAGCCCTTTCCATTCGCGGGGTTTTCTTCTTTGTTGGTCAGAGCGCGCTTTGTTGGTCAAAGCGCTCGTCTTCTTTGTCATTAAGAGGGTTGCTTTGTCATTCAAAGCGTTGCTTTGTCATTCAGAGCGCAGCGAAGAATCTAGATTCCTCGAAACTCGGAATGACAAAAGACCCTTTCCATCCGCGTGGTTTTCTTCTTTGTTGGTCA
>JANXVH010000169.1 GCA_025351765.1 Pedobacter sp. | reverse complement strand
GGACGCGCTGCGGCCTATCGGACCGGCTGTCGCCGAAAGGTCACCCCCAATAGTAAAGCTGCTTTCCATTTTCGTCAGGTTGCTGCGGTGCCTGACAAACAGGATAAGATCAACCGACTGTACGCCTGCCTGAAGACCCAGGCTTCCGCCGGTTATGGTGATAAAGGACGGACTGCTCCAACTGCCATTAGCCAGTTTTGCCAAAGCGATTCCCTTACCGCGCTTTCCGCCAATGCCCAGTCCTGCATTAATCATTTTGGGTATAATAATGATCCCTTCAGATTGATTGAACAACTCATGGGGGATTTGTTCTTTCATCTTTTTAAAGTCAGCCAACACCACTATAGTCTGGTTTATTTTGGACTTTTCCGCGCTCTGGGCAAATACAAAAAACGGAATTACATTAACAATTAACTGTATGCAAATCGTTATACAAATCATTTTTAACTTTTTCATGGTATATTGTTTTAAGTAAACAAATGACGGGCAAATCTGCTGGTCGTTTATAAACTTAATAGCTCAACCGCCTGTTTTATCGTTTCAAACCTGAAATACTTCGCATGAATCAACTGATTGTCTCGAAAAGATGGCTCCTTATGTTCACGTAGTTACACGGCAATTGACGAAAAGTCAAAACGCTTTATACCATGGATCAGCGGTTTCAGGATACTGATAAGGTGTTTCGACCTATTTCACTGATTCTCTACAGTTTTGAAACCTAATTTGGTCGCATGAACTGCAAATTTCTCGGATGCCTATTACTCTTGTTCTTTTCTCTTACGTGCCGTGGGCAGGATACCATTCCGTCATTCGATCTGCGGTTACTGGAACATTTGAACCATGCCGCCGGACCTGATGATAAAAAATGGCTGGCAGTATCCAACAGCCTGAATTATGTGGTGCTGACGCCCCCTGTCGTCATGGAAATCACAGGCTTTGCGGATCATAATAACAGCCTGAAAAACGATGGTTTGCAGACCGGCATATCGCTGGTTTTAACCGCTGTGGTTACCTACTCGCTTAAGATTATTGTAAAGAGAAAGCGGCCTTATCTTGCTTACCCTGAATTGATAACCGGAAAATCCACGGAAACAACCTATTCTTTTCCATCCGGCCATACCTCCATGGCTTTTGCTACCGCCACCGCACTTTCACTTTCTTTTCCAAAATGGTATGTTATCGGCCCGGCTTATAGCTATGCACTTTTGGTTGCCTACTCGCGCAGTTACCTCGGTGTACATTATCCCGGAGACATCCTTGCAGGAGCCATAATTGGCACGGGATCATCGCTTTTGACCTGGCGATTGCAAAAAGGTCTTCATTTTGGCTTTAAGGTACCTATCAGGTGACCGTCAGAAATTAACGTTTATGCTCAATTTGAGGCCATACTTGGAAACACCCGGATGATCAAGGTAATTGAATCTCCTAATGCCGTCCAGCCGTAATGCTTTAAAGATGTTGCCAATACCAACACCTGCTTCTGCATAGGGTGTGCGCCCCAGGGCATAAGTACCTGAAGCACCGGTTTCAGCCGGCGGAAAATTGTATAATCCACTGGTGAGCGCCGGATTGTTTTCTGCGCGTAAACCGCCATAAAGCACTTTAAATGTCAGGTACTCCCGCCAGTTTAACCGGTCTATCAATGGCACCTTGTTCAGGAAGAAACCGTTGAAGCTTTGTGTAATATTTAAGCCCGCATAATGATCACTAACAAACTCCAGGTAATGCATCTGGTTATAAGCGTTGGGATCATAGGCAATTGACTGATTGGCAGTGCTGATATTTAATAACGGATAAGGCACTTTTCCGGTAATCAGCCCACCCAGCAAAGTAACGTCCGCAAATCCCAGTTGTGATAAGTAAAAGCGTTTAACAATAGTGCCGGTAAACGAATTATAATTATTGGTGCTGCCAAAGACACCTTTCATTCCTTTGGTAGCCAGTAAGGTAAAGATCGGATATTTGTTTTTGATGGTGTTGCGAGCATCGGTTCCCTGGTAAATTTGCTCGTGAGGCGCATAGCGTAAGGCCAATGTAAACCCGCTGGATGTGATATGATCAACCTCGGATTGCTGCGGATCGTTACGGGTATAGGTCAGTGATCCCGCAGTTGACTGATGCCGGTTAAAGAACCCGGCATCGAATGAAAAGTGATTATCAAACTCTTTGACATAATCTGCTTTGTAATCCTGGTTGTAGAAATAATAACGGTTGTTGCCGCTCT
>JANXVH010000035.1 GCA_025351765.1 Pedobacter sp. | reverse complement strand
TTATTGATTTCCTGTTTACTGCGCAAAACGAGGACTCGGCGGGGTTTGTTTTCTGATTGCTCCATATTGAAATTTCTATGAAGCCAAATTTATAACAGGTGCCAAAGCAAGTCAATATGTGCCGTATTGCGAGCTTACGTTCTTTTAACTGAAATCAATTTTCACAAAGCAGAACTTGATATAGAAATATAGCCTCCATTGCAGTACCGCTGCGAAGGGTAGTGATTACGGACATTCAATTATTATTTTAAAAATTTCTTTAATGAATCATTAATCAATTGCCATTTTACGTGTTGTATGTAGGTGTTGACCCGCTAAATCCGAGCCAACTAATTAGGCAAATTAGCTGATCTACATTTTTTGTCTGGTATCTGTTCTTCAACTCATAGGTGTTGGAAAATTCTTTTATTGCCGGCGCTCTAATAAGGTAACGCACTAACGCCTAATGTTGATTGGCTCATTCAGAAAAGATATTAATCTACAGAATGTGGCAACATCAATAAAAAAGGCAATGCCAATGCATAATTCAATTCTAAATATCCTAGACCAAGTCTTCGTATATTGGTATAATATAAATTATGCTGATTATAATAACAGCTGATGTGCTTTAGCCATGTTTAATCCGCTTATTTTATTCTCCTGAGCAAAAATGTAAGCGCTATACAAATCATCAATCTTACGAGTGTAATCAACCTGAAATGGAATACCGTCTTTTTATGTTTAATAAAAGAATCTAATTCAATATTTTCACCTTCGATTTTGCTCGAGCTGAAGTTAGTGGTTGATAATTCGGCATAATGCAAACTTTCAAAAGATTGTGTTGAGAGCTTTGCTACCAAAAAGATGGGTGGAATTATTAACCAGGGATAACAAGCAATTATAGAAATTGTAAAGTGGCAGGCTGCATGGGTGGCGGAGGAACGGAATGAGGCGACTGGAACTGCTGAGTTAAAAATGCATAATAAAAAAAATGCCCTGTTAAATAATAACAAGGCATTAACAATTTACTTACAGATTAATAATTATATGGAACTATAAATTAAGGCTTTAAAATTATACTACCCGTTGTCTTTCTGCTTTCAAGGTCAGCGTGCGCACGTGCCGCATCAGACAAGGCGTAGATTGTTGGCTCCACGTGTAGTATTCCCTCTGTTACTCTGTCAAGTACCTCAATAACGGCCTCGCTCTTTTTGTTCTGGTAGCCAGCGTAGTTGTTCAGTATTCCCTGTACATAGCGGACACCTCTTTCTTCCATCATTTTCAGATCCGGTTCCGGCCAGCCTGTTGCTGCTCCAAAAGATACTATTGTCCCACCTTTTATGATAACTTTCACAAATTGGTTAAAAGTTTCCTTGCCGGTGCTATCGTATACCACATCAACCCCTTTTCCATTGGTAATAGCGGCTACCCTTTCTGAAAAATCTTCGTTTTGCAGGTCTATAACATATTTGAGGCCTCGGGCGGTAGCCAATTGTTTTTTGCGGGGGCTTCCTACAGTTCCAATTACTTTCGCACCTAATGACTTGGCCCATGCACTCAGTAACGACCCCACACCGCCGGTTACTGCCTGCACCAATACAAAGTCCCCTGCTTTTACCTGGTAACTTTCTTTGATCAACATATGTGCGGTCAGCCCTTTGATCATCGTAGCAGCCGCCTGATCGAAAGTAATATCTTCAGGCAATTTGAAGATATCAGCCACATTGATGATCTTAAATTCCGCGTATGCGCCAGAAGTACCGTAATAGGCAACACGATCACCCATCACAAAACCTGTCACGCCGCTGCCAATGGCCTCGATAATACCGGCCGCTTCCAGGCCGAGCGTTGCAGGATAAGCATCCGTCGGAAACCTGCCATCCCTGAACATGACGTCCAGAAAATTCAGACCGATAGCTTTTTGGTTGATTAATACTTCGTTTTCTTGCAGTGCAGGAAGTTCGACTGTCTCGTACTTCAATACCTCAGGTGGCCCTGGTTTTTCTATCCGGACTATACCGGTTGATTTTTGATGATTCATTTGTACCATTTATTTAGTTTAACACAGCACAAAAATAGCTTAGCTATACTGCAAAATTGAGTGACTTCCTTACAGGGAACTGCTATCTTAAAGGGAAGTGCTTATCTTTGTAAAATGGGCCATAAATTAACAGAAAACCTTTCGGATACAGATTGCGTACGCCATTTTAAAGCCATACAAGACACACAGTACATTCTGAACGGGAAATGGAAGGTGCTCATCATCGCGATGCTGGCACAAGGCAAACGCCGTTACCTGGAGCTTCAGCGGATTCTTGAAGGTATTGGATCAAAGATGCTTTCTAAAGAGTTACAACATCTTGAAATTAATGGGATCGTATTGCGTACCGTTACCAATGCCAAACCTATCTCGGTTGAGTATGAACTGACAGCATACGGAAAAACGCTAAAGCCATTAACTGATGAAATGGCAAGATGGGGTATCGCACACAAACACCACTTAAGAAACAAGTAAAAGACATCCACGATTTTGCCTAAATCAAAAGCAGATTTGGATAGACCTGTTCAGAAAAGAATTGACTTTATCTTTGATCATACTTATCGCCATGAAAATACATATAACGGGAGCTTCCTGTGCCGGTTCCACGACCCTTGGCCTGGCGTTAGCGCAGCAATTAGGCTATTCTTATTTTGATACTGATAATTACTTCTGGCAGGATACGCCAATTCCGTTTTCAGTCCGGCGTGATCCAGCAGACCGGAATACCATGCTACTTAACGATCTCAATCAATCCCAAAATGCCATTGTGGGCGGCTCGTTGATCGATTGGGGGACAGCGTGGCGCGAACAATTTGATCTGGTGGTATTCCTTTATATTCCACGGGAAATTCGGATGGAGCGCCTTAAGGCCCGGGAAGTTGAGCGTTATGGTAACCGGATTTTTACCGACGGGGAGCGTGCTGCCGCTTATGCCAAATATCTGGCATGGGCGAATGGATATGATGATAACACGATTACCGGCAGAAACCTGAAGGCACAGACAAATTGGTTAGCGGAGCTTTCCTGCCATACCCTTGAGATAACAGGCGACACTTCCCTCGCTCATAGATTGGAGCAGGTCAGTTTAAAAATCAAAGGTATCTCTATGTATGCAAACCCATAGCAATTCTGCTATGGCATCAAGGCGCTCAAAAGGATACACCTAATTGAACAGCAGTACCAACTGATGCAGGCTGGTCATTGCCAAAACGCATAGGAAAGGGAACAGAGATGAACAGACTGGCGTCTTTACCTTTCTTGACCACTTTGTTGAATACCGGCGTTAGCCCAAAACGCCCGTTGGTCTCAAAAGCCATACGGCCTATAATATTGAACCCATTTTTAAAACGGAACATCGCTCCCGGATGAAACAATACGGAGCTTACCTTAGAAATATTGTTCTCTGTCCGGATAAATGGCGCCACCTCGAAGCTAACTCCGAACCTATCGCTTTTAAGGATGTTAAGCCCAAAAGGAAAACCAATTGTGTAGACCTCAGAAAAGTTACTGTGAAAACCATCCTTATTCAGCGACCCTATGGGATTGACTACACTGAAGTAGCCAGTAACCCTGGGATAGGCCGGTGTCTGCTGGGCGGTAGCTGTTTTGCCAATAAAGGTCAATATAAATAGGGATGCGGAAATAGAAAAGTTAAATAGCATTGTGCAGGTTATAGGTTATATTAAATGGTGAGCTGGTATTCGGTGTCATTATTATGCTATGTTCATTCTCAAATTGGATTATCTTATCATTGGCTGTTAGCTCATTTATTCTATATATTATCCTTTGCAGAGCAAGGGTTCGACCCTTTAATGCTGCCAAAGCAGAGCTCTGCGAGTAAAGTATCTCCTGTACTTTGATGCAAAGGTATCCTTCTCAAATTAAGCTTTAGTTTTAAAGTCATGATTTAACCCCTGCATAATATTAACTTATTCCTCAGATTACCCCTAAAGCAAAACAGCCCCTCCATAATTGGCTGGGCTGTAGAAATGAGCAGCGGTTACTTCTCTGAATTTTTCTCTGCAGTCACTTCATTTCCTGCCGCCTGCGCTAATACTTTGCTTTGTTGAAGAGCATTGCGCAACCGTGTACCTGCCGCTTATAATGAACAAAACTTTTCATTTCCATTAATCAATTCTATTTCGTAAAGCTTTCTATAAATACCTTCCAGCAAGCTCGACTCGATTGTGTCACTCCAAAAATTTTGTTTCAATAAAAATTCCTTTTTTATTTCTACATCTAGATTAAAGAAATAGCCACTATAATTAGGGGTGAAAAATTCATTAGTAAAAGGTAGAATCATCAATAGGTGAAAAGTTACTTCGC
This sequence comes from Pedobacter sp., assembly GCA_025351765.1. Lineage (GTDB taxonomy): Bacteria > Bacteroidota > Bacteroidia > Sphingobacteriales > Sphingobacteriaceae > Pedobacter. The sequence continues at coordinate 601 of JANXVH010000035.1, read as the reverse complement.
CCTGAAATCTAACTTAAACTTGCGGGAAATTCCTTTTGATCCAACAGAAACTCTTGCGCATATCACAATGCCCCGAATAAAGGTAGAAACGATGCGAAGATCCTAGTGAGAACATTCTAGTACAGACCGATCAACTGAGATAAAAGCAATAGGTCGCCATTAACTTTTAATTTGACTCCGTTGGGGTAAAATATTTCTATCTCCCTGCTGCCTGAAGGCCTATCTATTGGAATAAATTCTCCAGGAATATCCTCAATATCATTGACCTTAGAATACCAATAATAAAACTTCGCAGCATTGATACCTTTTCCCAGACAATATTGCTTCTTTGACTTGCCGCTGGATTGCCAATCTTCAATCATCGCTGACATCGCGTTGCGCTTTTCTTTCAAATTATTCATACAGGTAAAGCTAAATCCAGAAAATCACCTAGTCAACATGTACTTGGTAGGACGGATACCGTAATTAGACTCAATTATTACTTGGAGTCAATAATTTTAATCCAGTCTGTTTTGAGGTAAGTTCTGAAATTACTCCTAATTCTAGATTAAAATAAATGGAAATCTAAGAAATATTTTTAAGTTCTGTACCCTTTCGTTAC